>JALGTY010000443.1 GCA_029821145.1 Candidatus Zipacnadia bacterium | reverse complement strand
CACGACAACCCGGATTTCAAGATCCGGGTAATCGAGGAGATCGAGGTCTTCTACGCCGAGTTTGCCCTGGACATCGTATCGCGGATCGTGACCGCAGCCGAAGAGGGGCGCAACTGCGTGCTGATTCTGCCCGTCGGCCCGGTTCCCCAGTATGCCATCGCCGCCGGAATTATCAACACCTTGCGCATTGACTGCGGCCATCTCATCACCTTCAACAAATGGCCAGACCGCCCCGCCGACCTGGGAGGGATCCTTTGCTACCGCGATGTGGGCGAACCTGTTCGCGCGCATTGATGAGGACCTGCGGCCCAAAGAGGAGAACATCCATTTCCCCGACAGCGACAACATCAACGACTACTCCGACATGATCGCCGAGACCGGCGGCGCCGACTGCTGCTATGGTGGTATCGGCTGGTGCGGCCACATCGCCTTCTGGGAAAGCAGCCTCGGCCACGAGTTCGACAGTGACGAACAGTGGTGCAGGGCCAAGGCGCGCATCGTCGAGCTTACGCCCCTGACGATCGTCCAGAACTGTCTGCATTCCTTTGGCGGGGATTGGTCGTGGGTGCCGCCCAAGGCCGCCACCATCGGCCCGGCGGATATTCTGGGCGCTAAGCATCGCAGCTTCTGGCTGGATGGAATGTGCGGGCCGGCCACGAACATGTGCTGGCAGCGCTTCATCGCTCGTCTGGCGGCGCATGGCCCGGTCACCCGCTTCATCCCCGGCACGTGCCTGCAGACCTGCCGCACCGACTATACCATCCTCGGTGGCGTGGCCAACGACGTCGAGGGCGGCGCATGGCCCGGTCACCCGCTTCATCCCCGGCACGTGCCTGCAGACCTGCCGCACCGACTATACCATCCTCGGTGGCGTGGCCAACGACGTCGAGATTGACATGTCGTAACTCCACGTCACGAGCCGTTTGCATCCGGGAGCTCTTTCAGCCGGGGCGAAAGTCCACGCGGAGAGCGGCTCAACGTTCTGCGGATGGCCCGGCTCCGAAAAAAATGCCTTGACGAGTCGATCCGATTCGTATAGCATAGGCTAACTAGCAACAGAATTGCTTCAGATCGCACGTACTCGTATCGGAGGGAGTCGAGGTGCCTAACCTAGCTGTTCACTGCAATCCCGATGACAAGAATGCCATTGAAAGCAAGGTCAACAGCCTGAGAGCCGACAAAGACAGTCGTTTCTTTGAGCGCACTCGGAGCTATGTCTACAGGGTCCTCATCCAGGAAGGCCTGGACAGAGAAAAAAAATCGTTTCCCCGTAGAAGGTCAAAGAAGGACACTAGCGGAACGTAGCACGGACAATTCCGCCAAAGCCCCCATCGGCGCACACCGAGAGAGGTAGCAGAGCGATGACCAGAAAAAGAGAAGGGACATCCAAAGGCCGCAAACCTGCTCCCGCAGCCCAAAAGGACATTGACGAGGTCGTAAGGAAAGCCAAGCGGTTCGCAAAGCGAAGCAAGATCAAACCGGAGGACTTGCAGAGAAGAGTCACCATTTAGCCCGCGTGGCGCTTGTCTAGGCCTGTGCAGTAATTTGGCAAAAGGTTCCCCCAATGGGGGAACTGAATAGGTCGATCTCCCAAGAGGTCGGCCCGTTTCTTTGGCATGGCGAACATGTGACTCAAGGGACGCCAATCGAGGGTGGCGATACACCGTGATCAAGTTCCGTGTGTTCCCCTACGACATCAAGACACTTCGCGAGAAACTAGCCGCATACGCTCACGATGAGACAGTTGTCGAGACAGTGAGATGCAAGCCGCACGATCGTTACCTCGAGGGCTACTTGGCCGAGATGGGGGCACTGAGCTTCGTTGTTGAGACCCCGTACATTGACAAGGACTACCTCGAAGATCATGCAGCCTACTACGTACGATGCTTCTGGCCGTATAAGCGCTTCTGTAGCCGCGTGCACTTCTTCAAAGCGGAGTTCACGCAGGATGAGCTGACACGCATCGTCGAGGGGGCAGCGGACGAAGACCTCTTCCAGAGATTCTGCGATCCAGAAGCATACATCGGGTTTCTCGTGATAAGGCCACTACCCGAGACGTTCATCGGACGCACCTGTCTGCGAACATACCCTCCGGGAGACGGCAAGACGAACCGGAATTACCCCGCCTTGGCGGCCTACGAGACGCACATTGCCGGGATCGCCCTGCCGGTCGAGTCGGTTGCGTATCAGGAACAGGATGTTGGCGTCGCTGCATGTGCTACCACTGCTCTGTGGAGCGCATTCCAAGTCACGGCTCGCCGTTTCCAGCATCCCATTCTCTCCCCTGCGGCCATAACTCGAGCAGCCACTGATAGAGCCGCGCCGCTAGGGCGAGTATTCCCGTCCCCAGGCTTGAGCTTGGCCGAGATGTGCGAGGCATGCCATGCGGTTTCCCTTGAGGCCGAGCTCTTCTCTATCGACGCTGGGGAGAATGACATGCTCCCTGGCCTGGTTTACGGCTACTTGAGTGCCGGGCTTCCTCTCGTGTTGTTGGCCGAGCTCGTTGATCGATCAGAGGACGATGATGGAGAATCCTTGGGGTTGCACGCCGTGACCGTCTGTGGGTTCAACCTGTCGCCAACCCCGAAGGGCATTTTCACTTCAGGTCGCGTCAACAAGCTGTACGCTCACGACGATCAAGTTGGACCTTTCGCACGCATGGAGGTGGCACAGGCCAAGGTCAAGGGTGCGTTTGCTGAGAAGGCCACTAGCATGCTGATCTTGACGACAAGCTGGAATGACTCTAAAGACGAATGCGGTGGCGTCAAGAACGTGGTAGCAGTCCCACGGGCCGCTCTCATTCCGCTTTACCACAAGATCCGCATGACCGCAACCACCGTCATGGAGGAAATGATGATGCTGAACGATGTGCTCAACATCGTCTCTCAAGAAGCTTGTGGGACCCCGCCGACCCCGGATGAATGGGACATAACCCTCCGAACTGTGTGCGAAGTGAAACGCGAGTGGCGCGATGACCCAAGTCTCGCTGCCGCAACCAAAGCTTCACTCTTGCGCGCATTCCTGCCTCGGTTCATGTGGTGGGTGCGAGCCTTGTATTCTGGCAAGTGTGTCTTTGAAGTGCTCACCGACGCTACGGACACATCTCAGGGCGTACTTGCTACAAGGTTGGTCGTACGAGACGCCACATTCACAACGCGCCTCCAAGAAGCTGCTCGCAAGTATGAGCAACAGCCTGGGGCAATGCTCCCCGCCCTTGTGGGATGGTTTGCGGCACAATAAAAACGCGATCTATCGCGTTCTCAGCTTCCAGCTCGCGAGTGCCGTCAATCTCATAACTGTTCCTCATACCTGTTATCAACATACGCTAAGCAGCCACTTCCAGCCACCCCTGTGATGCATCCGGGAGCTCTTTCAGCCGGGCCGAAAGGCCAAGTGGAGGGGGGAGGGTGATCGGATTCACAACGAGGTCCGGCGTCATGGCCGGACCTCGTCGCGTTCGCGCGGTAATTGAATATCGCTGGCCGGTGGCCGTCTAATACATCCTCAGCGCGCCGGCGTAGC
>JALGTY010000442.1 GCA_029821145.1 Candidatus Zipacnadia bacterium | reverse complement strand
GGACGGAACTACCAGGTCGTCGCCCGCAGGAAGGGCTACTTCGCCGACCGGGTGATGAGCGGGGTGGTACAGGCCGGCGGGAGTCGCACGGTGCTACTGCACATCACGAAGCTGACGCCCAGGCTGTCGTCGAAGCTCAAGAGCTTGAGCGTGAACTGCGTGGCGTGGGCACAAATAGAGTCCTGGCCCGGGTTCTCGTTCGGCCCGGTGGGTTCGGATAGCTACGATGTCTCGGCCGAACACGGTAAGTTCACCGCAACCATGGCGATGCTCTACCGGCAAATCCAGGGCGAGGACAACGTCATGGTGGACAGCATCGTGCTGGGCACCAAGGGCGGGCCGTTCTGGTCCGAGAACATCACCTATAGCTACAGCCTGTCCAGCGTGCTCAGTACCGCGATCGGGGAAGTCGCTGGCAAGGATATCGCAAGGCTGGTCAGCCTGGTCGCGCCAATAAACGACACCTTCGACTTCATCAACGGTGACACCGACCCCAGCCAGATGCAGGACGGTGAGGTCGCGGGCTCCTTCAGCAGCCAGACCGGCGCGGACTACCACTCGGTCGCGCTTATCCCCATGCCCAGCGTCGAGTTCTCGCCGGGCATGCACGGCGGACAGACGGTGGTGCGCACCGATATCCTGGAGGTCAGCGATGGCCTGACCACCAAGCGCGTGCGCCGGCAGTGGTACTCGCCGCAGACCGCCGTCTATAACATCGGTGAGAAGATGGCGCTCGACCAGCTCGAGGTGCGGTTCTACGTGGCCGTGCTCAATGATCGCCTCAGCCCGGGCCCGCTCTACGCCAGTTCCAAGAACGTCCTGACCTGGCGGCCCATGGAGGATGACTGGCTGCGGTTCGAGCCCAACAACTACGACCCCATAGGCGCGCACTGACGCGGCCGGATGGGGTGAGAGTTGTTGCGCAAGCTTCGCCCCGTGGGGCCCCTGGTTGCTATTCGCTCAGAATCCAATCCGCAAAGCGAGCGCCATAGGCGGCCTCGCTGCCGCCGGCTACCGTCAACTTCAATGAGACCACGCTGGCAAACTCGCCACCTCCACGCGTGGCCAGATCTGCAGCAAGGTCTCGGTTGAAGCCATGCCACGCTCCGTCAACCAGGTCCTCGCCCAGCGCGAATGACCCCTCTGGGGCGCTATCCAGGCTCGAACAATAGACCAACTCTTGCTCCTTGCCGGCCTTGTTGCGCGCCACGACGCCGACGGCAAACTGCTCGTTTGGCCGGATGTGGAACTCGAATTTTGAATAGCGCAGGTACGGCTCCTCTGCCACATACCGGGCCGCGTCGTAGGTGACTGTGAACGGGCCATCGGTAGCCGATTTGATGCCGCCCACTTTCTTCATCCACGAGCCGTACTGACTGTCATTCATCCACAGGACAGCGCCCTGTTCGGGGTCGAAATCCCAGCGAAACGCCGGGATTGTGAACCTATAGCCTGAGGCCGGCTTGGTGGGAAAGACCAGTAGCGTCTGCTCGTTGGGCGTGTAGTCGTGAAAGTCGGCATTGAGGACTTCCGCGACCTTTTCCTCGGTGATCGTCGCCTGCTCTATGATGACTCTTCCCTTGCCGCCCTGGGATTCGGTGGGGCGCTTTTCGCTGTACCAGTTGCCGTGCGAGCAGCAGCCCAGGAAGATGATGGATTTCTGATACGGGTACACGGAGACGTTGTCGCAGTGGCCGTGGGCGATCTCGCCGTCAGCGACCTTCACCCACAGGTGCATGCCGGCCGGCAGGTCCCCGCTTGGCGCGAACAGATGCGCAGCCAGCCAGCGAACGGTCTGCCCGGCTTTATAGGGAGCAGGCACCTGCGGGCTGCCGATCCATTTCTGCGGCTTACTGCCATCGTACATGCCGAACTGGAGCTTGCCCGGCACGATGCGAACGTAGGTGCTGTAGTACTGGTAGAACAGCCCAGGACAGTACCGTCGCGGTTCGCCCTCGCCTTCCCAGGAGTACTTGTGGGGTTTGGAAGGGTCGGGATAGTAGGTGTGCTTGGCGGCGCTGTCGTAGTCGGGGATGAACTCGCCGGTGGCCCACCAGTCGGAGAAGGCGTTCAGGCGCACCTGGTCGGCGTCAATGCTGATTGCCCCGTTCATCGCGCCGGCTTCCGGATGCGGGCGGGTAGTGAAATAGCCGTCATCATCAATCGAGGCGTTGCCGGTCACCCGCACAGCCAGCGGCAATTGCTCTGCGTAAGCCCCCGCGACGGCGAAGCAAATCAGCAAGCCGAGGAGTGAGATGCCTTGGTAGGATACTCGCAAGATGTCCCTTAACATGATGCCTTGCTACCTCCTGTTGATTCGGCTTCTTGGTGCGCTGAAAACGACCTCAGGCAGAAAGCTCAGGCCGAGCTACGCGTTTGGTGAATTCTTCGAGCTAGACCTCCAGCTTTACGACCTCGCCGGTCTGGTGTGACTTGATGGCCGCCTCGATGACCTCCTGGGCCTGCAAGGCGTCGGCGCCGGAGGCATCTATTTCTTCCGGGTCGGCCCCCTCGGCAACCTGTTCGCAGAACCGGTGGATGCGTATGCGGAAGGTGTCGCCGAAGCCGGTCAGCCCGCCGAAGATTGAATTGTGTACGGTGGTGACCTCTTCAGAATCATGCAGCCACAGCGTGAGGTCCTCATACACATTGTCCAGTACAAAGCGGCCCTTGGTGCCGGCGACCTCGCAGCGCTCCATCGGATGGGCCGTGGTCATATCGTAGCTGCCGGTC
>JALGTY010000441.1 GCA_029821145.1 Candidatus Zipacnadia bacterium | reverse complement strand
GAATTCCTGGCCGCGGTAGCTGCGGCCAGACGGTCTGGAAATTGCAATTCCATACTGACAGTTGCCCCCTCGCGCCCGTAGCGTGTTGGAAGCGATTATACATGCAGGGGTGCGATATTGTCAAAGCGTGTCCGGCCACTGTGCATGGGTGGCAAGTTGTGATAAAATGGCGCTTGGCAGCGGGTCGGTCACATCAGAAAGCGAGATGACGCGATGAGGACATTCAGGATATTGGCGTCGGTACTGCTTGGGACTTGCCTGGTTGTGCAAAGTCTGCCCGCCGAGGCGCAACGGGGCGCGAAGGCCGCCGCATCTGAATACGATGCGGTCCAAGTCCTTCTGCTGGCCCGTTACCTGGAGCTCACCGAGGAGCAGGTCAAGGCGATCGTGCCGATTGCCACAGAGTTGGCCGCGACAAAGGCTGCGCTGACCAAGGGACTCGATGCCCAGCAGGAGGCAGGCGGTAAGACCCTCGGGCAGGTCATCGCAGCATGGGCCGCGGGCAAGCCGGCAGGAGCCAAGATACACGAGGCTGCCGATACCATCCTGGACAACTACGACCAGACTTACGATGCCTACGACGCGACGGTCATCGGTGCCACCGATAAGATGATGGACTTACTCTCAGCAGCTCAGAAGCGGCTGGTCGAGACGGCTGCTGAGACCGAGAGGCGCGAGGCACGGGCCGCTGCCCGAGGTATTATCCCACCGACCGAATACGTGGTGTCGCAGCTTAAGATCGTGCGCAGTCTGGAACCGGCGGATTACGAGGCCGTCCGCGTGCTGCTATCGCGCGACATGGCCACGTATATTATGCTCGCCATGGACTTTCCCCCTGCTACGCTGTGGCCAATTTCACGGGCTTTGCTGAGGATAATGGATGAGGTCATGGACATGAGCAACGCGGCATTTGCCGACTTGCTGCCCGACCTGCCTGGCGAAATCGCCGACAGGCTCCGGCTTCCTGAGGCTCCTGAGCCACTGCCGCCGAGGCTAAGCTTGGGCCAGTTGGATGAATTCCTCACCAACCCGGCAACCGCCAAGCTGCTGGGGGAGATGCAATTCCCTGAAGCCCAGGTGCCGCCGCCTCCGCTCTACGGACTTGCCAGCCCGGACCTCGAGGTTGCAGTCAAGCGACTGCATGAGACCACCGACCCCAGACACAAGCTCGAACAGCTCATAGACACGATGGATATTCTTTCCGTATTCAACGATCTGGACATCGCGCCCGGCCAGGTCGCGGCGTTGCAACTGTTCGTCGCGAACTTGCAGCAGGCCTACGCGACACAGCAGCAACAGTGGCAGGACGCACTGCCCTCCCACCGCGAGAACCTTGGGAAAATCCACGAAGCACTCGCAAAAAATCAGCCTCTGACCGAGGAGTTGATGGACGCGTTGGCTCAGGTGCAACAAGCGGAGGCTGAAGCTGCTTTCCAGTTGCTGACTGCGGCGGCCGCGCATCTTCGACCCGTGTACGACATACTGGACGAGGATCAGAATATGGATATTGACTGGCGCCCGCCGCGTTGTGTGGTAGGCGTCGAACCGCTGGAAGAAAAGCTTGACAGGCTTTTGGAGGTCGCCGGTGAGATCAACGACTTCTCGCGCTTCCTGCGAGAGGTCCGCTACATGGAACCGATCGGCTACCAGGATGCCGCCACCCAGATGACCAGGGACTTTCTCGACCGGTATATCCCTGAGAACGCACCGGATTTCGAAGATGCTGTCACCTACCTCATAGATGTCCAAGCCGAGGCGCGTGAGTGGCGTGAAGAGCGATGGGATGAATCTGTGGCGGCCATGCTTGCCATTGAGGCGATGATCGGGCTTCGATTATTGCCCGAAGGCGCTGAGTTCGGCACGGGTCCAACCAGCCGCCCTGACGCCCCGTACACCTGGTGGGACATGGAGCGGATCTTCTCCGACCCGCTCACACCCAAGCTGCTCACAACCATAATGGGCACTGCCGGCACCGGCCAGGATTGACCGGGAATGATCTTTGGAGTCGGATGGGGCATTTGTGCCAAGTATGGCGCAAATGACACACTGTTATTTGGCGTAGGCCAGGCTTTCTAGCCTGGCGGCAGGGCCAACTGCAAAGGCGTCGGGCTAGAAACTGTAGTTATGTAGATTCATGATGCTACAAGAGAGACGCAGACGTTTTGAGACGATTTCATTGTCAATTCCGTGGCCGTTGGCGGGGCCGCGTCGAGTTGCGGTGAGCTTGTCGAACCGCAAGGAGGCCGGCCCACGCAGCGCGCTATCCCGGCGAGCTCTGGACACCGAAACGGCCAACGACAACGGCTGGGCCAGCCTTGCATTGCGTCCGCTCTGCGTCCGCAATGCTGCGACAGGCCCGCCATTACGACTAACGGAACTGCGAAAAACCTGCATAACTACTGTGGAAAGCCCGACCTACGGGTTGGTGAATAATCCGGCGTAGATCGCTGCGGGGTACGACCATGAACACGGATTTGACCGATATGACCGCCGAGCAGTGCAAACAGCGCCTGAAAGATCTCATCATCGAGAAGGCGCTCAGGTTCGGTGATTTCACACTCGCCTCCGGCCAGAAAAGCAGCTACTACATTGACGGCAGGCAGGTGACGCTGGACGGCGAGGGTGCCTACTGCCTGGCCCGCTGCCTGCTTGAGTTGTTGAAGGAAGAAGACGTGGAGGCCGTGGGCGGTATGGCCATCGGTGCCGATCCCATTTCCGGCGCTACTTCGGCAGTTGC
>JALGTY010000049.1 GCA_029821145.1 Candidatus Zipacnadia bacterium | reverse complement strand
GATCAATCCATCACGCGCCCGGGGCAGCTTCACATACTCCCAACGCCACTATGACGAGGAAGAAACCCACGACCAGGTCATCGCCTTCATCCGGCAAGGCAAGCTCGAGGCCGGCGTGTTCCTGGACCTGGACAGCCCCTTCCCGCTGGAGCGTATCAATGACGCCTTCGAGGCTGTGGCGCAGCGAAAGGTCGTCAAGGCGCTCATAGATCTGTCACAGCATCGCGGATGAGGGCCGTGCTATAGACCCGGTGTGAGCAGCCGACTAGTTCCGGATCTCACTCAGCGCAATCAGGCCCTGCTCGGTGAAGCGGAATGGGCGGTAGCGCTGCTGGCAGGCGGGACTCTCGCCCATCGAGACCGCAATGGTAAGGTCGGACGGGAAAAGCAGCGCCGAATGCAGGTTCATGTAGCTTATCGGGACACCGGGAGCCCCGGCGAAATTCATCGTCCGGTCAATAGCGCCGTAGTTGGCCTGTATCAGTTCGCGCATCTTCTGATAACGCGAGCACTCCCAGGAGTATTCCTGCTCTTCCGGCTGGTGCAGCTTGCGGAAGCCATTGGTGGCCATCACGTAGCCCTCTTCCGCCCAGCGTACTGCCACCTGCTCGTGGTCGAACTCGACCTCAGCAGCGTTGGGCGGATCGCCGCCTGCAACCAGCATCACCGTGCCACACGCGCGCGGCCCATCCTGTATGATCCGGACGCCTGCCTCGACGCTGCTAGCGAACTGGGCCACCTTGCGCAGCATAAAGCACGTGGAGATGCCTTCTAGTGAGTTACTGCCACCATAGGCGTTGTTGTTGGACACGATGATACCGCAGGCGTTCATCGCGGTCCAGCCGTTGATGATGCCGGCCCAGGAGACGGTCACAAAGGGAATTCCCTCGTCGGGATAGTAGCAGATGAGCACCGCGCCGTAGGTGGACGCGCTGTTGTCCCAGTAGTCCAGGTTACGGCCGGCAATCAGTTCGCCGGTCTTCGTCGCCGGACCGTATGCGGCATAGCTCGAACAGCCACCCGCACCGAGAGAATGGCTGCCCGCCCGGTCCACATCGCCGAACAGTTGCAGCGCCACCAGCGGCTCGTAGTCAACTCTGGCGAACTCGGCCAGGGCCCGCAGCTCGCGGCGATAGCTCTCCGGCAAGTACTGCTCCATGTGCATCGCGCCCTGATACAGTCGGAGTCTGCCATCAGGCGTGGATGCCGGGCCGTCGAGGATGACATCCTGAAGCACGCGCTGCACCGTTTCACGCATGAGGCTGCCATGTTGGCGGCCGAGGTCTTCAGGGCTTCCCTGCAAGTGCAGCACGCGGTAGCCGTCGAGTATCTGAAGCGAAGCGGGGTAGGGATATGTCCACTGCGCGTCGCGCGGAGCCGCCAGGTCCTGCGCGTAGGCGTGGGCGGCCAGGAGCAGGATGCCAACTAGCGCTATGGCACGAAGCGACAGGTCTGGATATGCCGTCTTGTGCTGATTGGATTGGTTCATTTTCATAAGGGTTGCATTTGGGCGGCACGGACCGGGTTCGAGGCTTCGGCGAGAGCAGCCCAGCCGTGTGCCCTTAGACCTCCGGGACGGAGATTAGTTCAATGCTCCGGAGCTCGATCTCGCCCCCCTGATTGCTAAGTTCGAAGGTGTGCCACGCCTCGGTCACCTTGCCGAGGCTGATACCCTTTTCGGCCTCCACGGGCAGCGGCCCCTTGCCGTCAAATGTCAGACTTATGCCGGGGCCTGGCGAGGCCAGGCGCATCTCCCACAGGCCCGCCGGGATGTACATGACAAAGACCGCACTGTCGCCGGCAGCCAGCTTCACCGCGCGCCATCCCAGTGCGCCCTGTGCCGGCGGTGTGCTGAGCTTGCTGCGGGCGATGTCCAGACTGGCAGCGTTGAGCTGGATGCCGCCGTCAGTGGCATGTTGTCGCAGCACGAGTTTGAGCGCGTACAAGAAGTCAGCAGGGGAAGTGCCGGGAGCGGCATCCATCACCTCACGCAGGCCCTCTTTGCCCAGCGCCGCCTCAATCCACATCATCAGACCGAGCCAGTAGTGCATCGATTCCCGGCCGGTGCCCGCAATATACGCGGCATCCGGTCCCTTCTCATACCACAACTGCAAGTCAGCGTAAGCGGTTTTCGCCAGATATCCTGCGGCATCGAATTTCGCCTCATCGCCTAGCAGCTTGTCCAGGGCCTGGCGCGCCGGCTGTTGCGGCCACGGTGTGCCGGAAACGGCCTCGGCTTCCTCGGCCAGCCATTGGATGAACAGGCGTTCTCCCAGTAGCCCGCTGGCGTAGAACTCCGGCTCGATATAGCGGCCCACCGCCGGCAGCACCAGGTGACCGTACTCGTGGCCGATCTGCCGGGCCCATTCCACATTGCTGCGCGGAGTGTTGGCCGAATAGAAGAACATCACGCTGCCATAGGTTTCAGCGCCCGGCGGCCCCTTCTCCAGCAGGTAGGCTTTGACCGGCCCCTCCACCGGCGACTCTTTGCCCAGATAGTGGCTGAAATACCACCACGCACGCAGCATCAGATGCGTCAGCCGTGGGGCCAGCGTCCGGTAGTCGCTTTCCGAAGCACTAATCAGCTTTGAGGGATAGCTGAGGATGAATTTGAGGTTGATCTGTTCGCCGGCGGGTGGCGAGATATAGCCGTACGTTGAGCGGTTAATCAGGCACTTGGCATTGCCCCCGGCAGCCGGCACCTCCACTTCAACCGGCGGGCCGCCGCGCTCCATTTCCTCGTGAAACAGCAGGTCATCGGTGTAGGCGATGCCAGCCACCTCGGTATTGTCACCGAAGCTCAGCATACAGCGGTCGAAGGCAAAGCGTACAGGGCTGAAGTTGATGTCTTCGAGGGCGATCTGGCGTGGAAATGGTCCTTCGTAAAAGAGGTCCTGCAGGCGGGTCTTGGCGTACTGGTGGTTGGGTCGTCGGCGCAATAGTTCGGCATAGGCGTGGAGGGCCTCGGCACGCTTTTCGCGCAGCTCATATACGTAACCGAGGTGGGCGTAGACTTCGGCATATTGTGGGGAGAGCGCCCGGGCCTGCAGCAGCTTGCCTTCGGCCTCCTCAAGCTTGCCCTCGTTGACCAGGGCGCGCGAGGCCTTCAGTAGCTCCCAGACCTGACGCGTCTGCGACTGCTGGTCATCCTCGGCGGCGATCGCCGGCACCATCACCAGCAACGGCACAAGCAAACACAGCGGCAGCCTAGGGCCCATCGCTTATCGCCTCTTTTGTGAGGTTATTGATCTTTGCGTAGTGGTAATACAGTTGGCCCGGGTTATTGGTAAAGCGATTTCAGAAGTCCTCGGGCTGGAAGCTGAGAACGCGATAACTCGCGTTCTCACCTGACCTGTGCCAAGCACAGGTCAGGCCGAGCTACGGGTTTTGTAAATAATGCGGACTAGGTAGGGGACTGTGCCCTAAGTTACCTTCTACAGTGAAACATCTATTGGACAGGCGAGACGCCTGTCCTACTGGTACGTTGAGTAAATCAGACCTGCGCCTCCCAATGTGAGTACCTACGCGTCTTCTATGAATTCGTGTGCCTGGTATCGGCGTCAGGGTTAGCTCTGCGTCTTTTCGTCGGGATGACAGATAAACCTGCCGGCGATCTCTGCGGGCAAGTCCTGGTTACCGATGTCAATGAGCATCTGCACCAGATGCAACGAGTTGCTTTGGGGGCAGTGCCAGATCAGGCCTCTGATGCGGTCGGCATACGGCACGTCGGCAAAGCGGGCGATGAGGCGAAAGAACTGCTGGTGAAATGGCAGGTGCTGGGCAGATATGCGCAGGGCTTCGTGGCCGTTAACTTCCGTCGGCTCCATTTCCGGCTTCATGCGCTTCAGGCGCTTGCCCATCTCCTCCTCGGCCCACTGCCGGGGGGTTTTATTTCTCAGTATGACATTAGCCATGCCCCAGCGGCTGAGTGTGAGCTCCTCGGGTGCAACGAGGTTCTGGAGCGCAATGCTGCGGGCGGTCTCGGCCACAATATCGCGTTTCAAGGTTATCTGGATGTGTCCGGCCATCAGCTCCTGGGCGGTCAAGTTAAAGCCTTCGGGCGCGTGGGCCTGGAAGCCGTAAGTGGCCCACCTGATCCAGCCGCCGACAGGGTGATCCTGGATGCTGGCGATAATGCGTTCGGCCAGGTTTGCGCCATCTTCCTCCGGCTTGGCGGTGACCTGGACGATGACGGTGCGCTTGCAGTCAGCGCAGTACCAGGCCGCGCCGTATCCGTGAAGGTCGGCTCGCCAGCTGAAGCAGCCCAACACCTTCTTTTTCATCTTGCGCTTCGAGACTACGCTGGCATTGGTGTCAATCTCGATGTCCTTGCCGGCCTTCTTGTCCTGCTTGAGCTTTTTCAGATATCCATTGATAGTGGCGTCAATATCCACGAACCCTTCGGCAGCGCCCCATTTGACCTCGACACGGGGCAGTTCGGCATCCTGGATGCGCAGATAGCCATCCTCGCGTCCGCCGCTGATGCCGCCGATATTCCACTCCTCGGGCACACTCAATTCGATGCCCTGCCAGCCTAGCCAGTGCCATCTTGCCTGAAACAGGTCGCTCATTGTGTATCAGCCAAACCTTATACGCAGGTTATTCAAATCGGATTGTGCGCCGGTCATTGTATATGGCTTGCAGCAGTCCCAGAGCGATGAAGTTTGTCAGGACCGAACTCCCGCCATAGCTGACAAACGGTAGCGGCAGCCCCTTTACGGGCATCATACCCAGCGTCATGCCGATGTTTGCCGCCACGTGGAAGAACAGCATCACCACAATTCCAGCGGCGACAAGCTGACCGAACAGAGTTCTGGCCTGGGCGCAAATCATCAGCCCGCGCCACAGCACCACGCCGAACAGCAGGATGACCGTCCCGCAGCCCAGAAAGCCGAATTCCTCGCCGACGGCTGTGAAGATGAAATCGGTTTCCTGGTCGGGCACAAAGGAAAGCTGGGTCTGCGGGCCGCGGAAAAGTCCCTGGCCGGCCAGGTGTCCTGAGCCGATAGCAATCAGTGACTGGCGGAGATGATAGCCCTCTTTTTCGATGTCTGTCGAGTTGCTGATAAAGGCTGTAAGTCGCTGCTTCTGGTGAGGCCTTATCAAACCAAAGCCCCAGGCCGCCATGAAGACCATGATGAAAGCGAAGAAGAATGCGCCGAGGTGATGTAGGCGCGCGCCAAATATGTACGCCACGCCCCCCCACACGAACAGCAGCAATATTGGTGTGCCCAGGTCCGGCTGCAGCACGAGAAATACACACGGAACCACCGCATAAGCCAATCCGCGTGTCAGCAGCTCGAAGTCCGCCGCCTCGCCCTCGCGGCTGGCAAAGAATGCCGCCAGCATCAATATCAAGCCGAGCTTGACAAGCTCCGCGGGCTGGAGTGTCATGGGCCCGATGGCCATCCAGCGCCGGACACCGCGCACCTCCTCGCCGATGATGAGCACCACCACCAACAGCACCAGAGTGGTCACGTAGATCGGCGACGACAAGACGGCCAGCCGCGAGAAATCAAACGAGCTGACTAATACGAATAGTACCAGCCCCAGCAGCACCCAGATGCTCTGTAATATCAGCTTCTTGGCCGGCAACTGGTCGGCGATGGTCAGTTGTGCGCGAGTGGCGCTGTATATCATCACCAGGCCGATAGCCGTTAGCGCCAGGACGGTCCCCAGCAGCTTCCAGTCGGCCCGGATCAGCCGGAAACTAGACACTAAACTTTGCCCCTCTGACGCCCGGTTTGCGGGCTATCTGTCAGGGCAGTATAGCACAAAAAAGCGCCGCCTACAAAAGCCGGAAAATGGCGACAGAGCATTTTTCCGAAAACAATGAAAGTCGGAACACTGACGCGTCTTTGTGACGAAAAAGGGCTCCGTCCCCTTTTTCTAGCCCGAAATCTGTGGTACACTTTGTGGGCCGATTGTCAACTCGCCGGCAAGTACGAGGGCCTAACGCGTGCCGCAAGTAAGCGGCTGTAGGGGAGATGCACTTGTTGCCTTGGGTGGCTGAGATAGCGATAGATGTGGGGACCGCTAACGTGCACGTTGCGCTTAAGGACGGCGGCGTCATCGTGCGCGAGCCGGCGCTGGTGGGATACGCGGCCGCGAGCGACACGGCGGTTGCCTTCGGCACCGAAGCCCGGCAGATGCTGGAGCAGGGCGTGACTGATGTGCGGGTGGTGCAGCCGCTGCAGGGCGGGGTGGTGGCCGATTTCACCGCCGCGGCGACGATGCTGCGACACTATCTGCAGAAGACGCTGGGGAGGCGGCCGCTTTTCAGCCCGGTGGTGCTCACAGGCCATCCCACCGCAGCTACGCCGGTAGCCCGGCGGGCGCTGGTGCAGGTGCTGCGCGCTGCCGGTGCCGGGCGGGTGATCGCTGTGCAGAAATCAGTGGCTGCAGCGATCGGGGCCGGCCTGGCCGTTGACGCGCCCGGGTCCCAGATGATTATTGATATCGGCGCTGGTACTACCGACGCGGCCACGGTGTCAATGGGCATGATCTCTGAGGGGATTTCGGTTCCGCTGGGAGGGCAAAGCCTGGATGAGGCACTGGTACGCGGCATCAAGCGCCAGCAGGACATCAAGTTGAGTCGCCAGGCCGCCGAGGAAATCAAGCTGTCCGTCGGCAGCATTGATAAGTCGCTGGCGGCCCAGCCGCCAGGCGGATCGCCCAATATGGGCAGCTTCTCAAACCAGGCGGATGACATCAAGGCCTTCGGCGTGCAGCTCGACGAAGTGCCTGATATTCTGGCCGATGCCTGTCTCCCGATTGCCGAGGAGCTGAGTTGGATGGCCGGAGAGTTGCCGGCGAAGGTGCGGACGCAGCTTACCACCACCGGCGCAGTGCTTACCGGTGGCACGGCACTTCTGCGCGGCCTTCCGGAATTTCTCAGCAGCCATGTGGGGGTGCCGCTGACGGTTGCGGGCGACCCGATGGCCTGCACGATGCTGGGTCTGCAGGCCATACTCAACAATCTCCACGCCCTGTCGCTCGATGGCCGCAGGGTCAGCTTCAGCGGCGCTGACCGCGGCTGACAGCCCCACGAAAAAGGGGACGGAGCCTGCAAGCCTGGCAATGACTTTTCATTTCACCACAAGCATGTTCCATATTCGGAGCTTGCGTATCTTAACCGTGACCAGCACAGCCTCTTCTGACTTATTGCTCTCCCACTTGACGGCGTAGCTCTGTGCCTCCGACACCTCCAACGGCTCATCGGCTTCGGTATTCAGAGCCAGGTCGGGGGTCAGGCACTCCACGCTGGAGACTGTTGCGGCTGGGGGCATGCGGAGCGTCACGGTCAGGTTCTCAACCTCTTTCAAATCCAGAGCCGGAGCGAGTTTTCGCTCCGTTCCGCTTCCGCCACCTGTGCGCTCCACGTGATAGTTGAGCAGGTGTACGATGGTCGTATCGCCTTTTTTTCTCACAAACGTGCGCAGCCAGTCGGGACCGTTGAGTGTCACCAGTGGCTGACCGAGGCCGTGGAAAAGAGCTTCCGTGACACGAGCCTGCCGGAACTCCACAGCATCATACTCGCTCACTCCCGGCATATACTGCTCCATCGTCAACCACAGGTTTGTCTCGCTCTGCGGTGCGCGCACCAGGGCTACGTACTGGGTCCATCCGTTCTGGCTGCCGGCCGGCGCCGCCGATGCAACGACATTACGGTACTCACTGCCTTTGCGGACATAGCCCGCATAGTGCGAGCCGTCAGTCTTGGCCCAGAAGCTGTACGAATACAGCATCCCGGGCTCCACAGGTACGAGTTGTCGTACTCGGTAGTACTCTTTTCCCTCACCTTCGCGCTCATACTTCAAGTGGCGTTCCCCGTGGAAGGAGCCTTCCTCGCAGCAGGCGAACAACTGAGAGCTCTTGCGAAAATCCCAGTGAGACGGCAGGCCGCTGTCCTTATCAATGTCCTCAAAGCTGGGGTTTTCCAGCAGATTGGGCCCGCCGTTGGAGCTCTCTCCCATCACCACCACACCTCCCCGGCTGTCGAAGTCATCCACCCAAGCACGTTCGGTATGGGTCAGCATGGAGCTGTGCCCGACCGTAAAAGCGCGGTATTTGCTCAGTAGTTCAGGAGTCAGTGTCTCTTCTGTGGCCACATCGAACTGGACATTTGCCCGCACCAGCGCACGAGCCAACTCGGCGGTGCCGCAGTACGTCGTTCGCAGCCACCACCACGTCGGATAGTACAATAGCACATCGGCCATGCTCTCGGAGTTGAGAATATGCTGCTTGTTCTGCTCGATGAAGTCGTTGTACAGCTTCACGTGATTACCCCGAGGCTTGTGACAATACAGGCTAATGAAGTGTGGCTTCCTAGTCGCTATTGACTCGCTGATTACAAGTTCCGGGCTCGGGCAAACCGACGCGGAGAAGTAGGGAATGAAGGTCTTCCCCGACAGCACCGCGTTATTCAGCTTCGTCTCTGCGCCGTACTCTCCCACCTCCCCATCGTGCCAGCCAGGCACCATTGGCAGCGACATCGGCTCAGTTAGAGGGCAGTCCAGGATCTTGGCCCGGTCAATGAAGCTGATGCCAATATTGGGGTCACGGTAGAACTTATATGGCCGGGTTTGACTTATGTTGTTGCCCATCATGAAGTCGGGATTGGCAGCCTTTCCGACCTGTTTCATCTCAATGAGGAAGTCCATCCAGGTCGCAACTCGGAAGCGCCGGAAGAGCCTGGGGTTTTCGGCGGCCAGTGCCCGGATGCTTTCCAGGCTGTCGTCCTCTGGCTCCAGCCCGTATGTGCGTTTAGCATAGATTTTGAACTTCTCCATGCAGTAGGGGCAATAACATGCGCCCGGGGCGAACATGGGATTGTCAAAGTACAGGCAGAAGTATCCCTCCTCCATACGTTTGCGCACCTGGGCAGCATCCCATTGCCTCCGATACGGATTGTTAATGCAAGCGGCCCAGCGGATTCTGCCTCGGTATTCGTGGCTATACGCATAGGCATTCTCGCCGTTTATGTCCTGCTGATTCCACTCACTCGGGTCGGTTGGCGGCTTGGGAGTGCCGACCTCCTCCTCCCAGCGGTCGTCGTATATCTCGTAGAAATCGTCCCGCTTCTCCGGGTTCCCAAACCAGCTTATCGGACAGATGTAACCCATAAACGGCTCCTGCCCATGCTCCCTGATCGTCGCGATGTGCTCGGCACTCACCGCAGTCAGCGGAGTGTTCCAGTCCATCACAACGTCATTTCGAAAACGAGACGAGCGCGACCAGGCGCGCACCCGGTAGTTCCCCACCTTGAACAGCTCGGCGTATTTGCTGCGTATCTCGAACAGTTCGCGCGGGATCGGTGTGATGCCGCCATAGCGTGCCTTCTGTCCGTCGGCACTCAAGGCCACCGCCACTTCGCCGCTTTCTACATCATTATTGACGCGGAAGAAACACTTATGAAGCCCGGCCGGCAGGCTCACCGGCTCTTCGCCCACGAGAGTCGCGTTTGCCGTGCACGAGGTAGTGACTTTCCCAACCGGCTCAGACACCTCGAAGATCACCGGAAAAGTTTCGCCGGCAGGCACATGGTCGGGGCAATACACTATCTTGATTTGAATTGCCTTTTGCTTGCCCGACGCCATCCTGGGGGCCTGGGCAAGTTGATAGAACTCCATCTCGTTGAGACCATACCATTCGCCCGGCTTGCCGCGATTGAGAATAGTAGTCCTGAAGACCTTCGCGACCAGCCCCCGCGTGTTGTGGGTGATGCCCATTAGCCACGGGGCCTCGTTGCCCAGGAAGTCATCGTATTCAGAGGGCAGGAACTCCGCGTGAACGGGCGGCGCTATCTCCTCGAAAACCTTCCCGTCCCGCGAGTAGGAAAGCGAGTAGTCTGCCAGGATGCGCCGCGCCCGGTATGGATAGACCACAACCTTGTCCACTCTACGCGGCTCGGGGAAGATAAAGTCCACATCCACTCGACTGCCCTCACTGCAGACAAAAAAGCCCATGTCGTTGAACGGAGGCACGAAGTACGAGTGGTCCACCAGGTATTGATGGTACCAGAACTTGTTGTGCTTCCGATGTGGCCGGTTGCTCACTATGCGGGTGCCGTCAGGAGCGACATACGAGTAATCGTCCTGCTGCCGGCCGCCGCTGAGATCAATAAGCTGCCATGTGCCCTCGTCAGCCGGGCCCCACAGCTCTGGGCCTCCGGCAGCCGGTGCCGGTATGCACAGGCCGCCAACAAGGACTGCTAGGGCGACGATACGTGAGGTTTGCATGTTGATCTCATCTCCTTAGACAGATATTTCCCACCCACACTATAGTGCGCCATACAGGAGGCGTCAACTCGGCGCGAAGCTTTCTGCAGGTGAACAAGCCACGCCTAGGGAACTCCTACAGATAACACCTATCACCGGCAGTAAAGGACACCGAAGTGAGCAATATCAAATTCTCCGTGTGCATAGAGATGATATTTTCCGACCTGCCGATGTTGGAGCGCATTAGCGCCGTTGCTGAGGCCGGCTATCCGGCGGTCGAGTTCTGGGGCTGGCACGGCAAAGACATGCAGGCTATAGCCGAGAGAATAGAGCAGGAGGGCCTCAATCTGGCCGGCTTCTGTGCCGAATCCAGCGGCGACCTGTGCAACCCCGAGGTGACAAGGGATTGGGTGCAGGAAGCAGCCGACTCAATTGACCAGGCCGACAACTTCGGCGTGCCGGTACTGATCGTCACTACCGGAAACGAGCTTGCAGATGTACCGCGCCAGCAACAGCACCAGGCCATCGTTGAGGGTCTCACAGCAATCGCCCCCTACGCCGAGGAGAAAGATGTCACCTTGTGTCTCGAGCCGCTGAATGTCCTCGTAGATCATGCCGGCTACTACCTGGTCACCTCCGACGAGGGCTTCGAGATAGTTGATGAGGTCAACAGCCCCAGTGTGAAGCTGCTCTACGATATCTACCACCAGCAGATAACTGAAGGCAACCTCATCGCTACCATCACGGCCAACATGGGAAAGATCGGCCACTTCCATGTCGCCGATGTCCCCGGGCGCTACGAACCCGGTACCGGCGAGATCAATTATGCAAATGTCTTCGCCCGTATCGCTGAAAGCGACTACGACGGCTACGTCGGCCTGGAGTTCAGAGCTTCGACAACCAACGAGGACGCTGTGGCCCGGGTGCTGGATGTCGCGAATCGGAGTTGAGGGGCGCTCGATGCAGGTTCGAGGCCGAGTTCGCGGCAAAGAGCTTTTTTCTGGCAGGATTCTCGTGAATATGGATATGATATGGGTCACAAGCAGGAAATGTTGTTGAAAAGCAGGAACTTGGTAGACGTATAGGGTATAATAGTGGCAGTACGACAAGGCGGTCGCAGAACCGGCGCGAGACACGATGTGTTTCTTACACCTGTATAGAGTGCAGAGGTGATCGGGATGCGAATTCGCAAGAGGTACGGTTTTACTCTTATCGAACTCCTGGTAGTGATCGCGATCATCGCGATTCTGGCAGCGATACTGTTTCCGGTGTTCGCCAGGGCCCGGGAAAAGGCGCGGCAGAGCTCGTGTGTAAACAATGTCAAGCAGATCGCACTGGCTTTTCACATGTACACCCAGGACCACGATGAGACGATGCCCGGGTACATTATCTACACATCCACGCCCACCTACCGCGTGTACTGTCGTTCAACTGGCAACTACTTGTACTGGATGGATGTGCTTTACCCGTACGTGAAGAACGATCAGGTGTATATATGTCCCACCGTGGCGCAGGATGTGACCCCGACCTGGGGAGGCTACGGGTGGAATGTGTATGGCGCGGGCTACGAGCTCAACCACCCCACCAACACCGGGCCGATATATGAGGGTATAACGCTGTCAATGGTCAAGCGTCCGGCTCAACTGCCGTTTCTGTCCGACTGCGACACTACCGCCATGCGGCTGGACCACCCCCACGACGACGACACTGTCACCTGGGCCAAGCGGCACAACAAGGGTGACAACTTCGGGTTCGTTGACGGTCATGCCAAGTGGGTCAAGTACGGTAACTATCACCTGCTGGCATGTAACTATGACGACATACCTACGTACTGATACCTGCTGAATTGCCAGTACGACGGCTGAGGCGGCGGTCGCAAAGGCCGGTAGGCCTCAGCCTCGCCCATAATATTGCGGGAAGGCGGTCCAGACCCATGGGCCGCCGTTTTGCTTGACCAGTGCGTGCGCACGACAACACCGTCGGTGGGGATTTCAAAAAAAACTTGCCAAGACAAGCAGGAGATCTACCCCAGCTTGGCGTATAACAATAACAGCACAAAGGACCTGCAGAGTGGGCGTTGTGCGACGTATTCATCGTACCATGATAAAGTGAAGAGGTGATGGGGATGCGCAAGGTGCATGGTTTTACGCTCATTGAGTTGTTGGTGGTGATCGCGATCATCGCGATTCTGGCGGCGATACTGTTTCCGGTATTCGCCAGGGCCCGCGAGAAGGCGCGGCAGACTTCGTGTCTGAACAACTGCAAACAGATAGGCCTTGCTTTCCAGATGTACGTGCAGGACTACGACGAAGTGATGCCGTTCTACATCATCTATACGCCGGTCAGTGCTTACCGCGAGTACGTTGGCTCAACCGGTGGCTACCTGTTCTGGATGGATGTACTTTACCCATACATCAAGAACAAGCAGGTCTTCGTGTGCCCTTCGTACAAGACCGGGACAAGCTACTTTCAGGGCTATGGGTGGAACGTGTATGGTATCGGTTACGGTGGGAACCATCCGACGCGCGGCAGTAATGCTGGTACGCCAGATCCTATCTACGATGGCATCAAGCTGTCAATGGTGAAGCACCCGGCGCAGTTGGTAGTTGCGGGCGACACCCCCGGGCCCAGCATGTGGGCCAATCATTGGCGACTGTCTGACTGGGAGACCTACGCGGCTCGGCGGCACAACCAGGGCGACAACTTCTTCTTTGTTGATGGCCATGCCAAGTGGTTCGCCTGGAGCTACGCCTACAGCTTTAACTACTCCTATAGCCAGTAAGACAAGGCTGATAGCTTTACTAACGAGAGGCGCAACAGGGCGGCCTGAATGACGGGCCGCCTTTTCTTTGCGCACGACAACACCCTCGGCGGCGATCTCAAGAAAAAAATCGTCAATACAAGCAGGAAATCTGCCACAGCTTGGGGTATAATAATAGCAGCACAAAGGGCCTGCAAAGTGGGCGTTGTGCGACGTATTTATCGTACCATGATAAACTGAAGAGGGGATGGGGATGCACAAGAGGCATGGTTTTACGCTCATTGAGTTGTTGGTGGTGATCGCGATCATCGCGATTCTGGCGGCGATACTGTTTCCGGTATTCGCCAGGGCCCGCAAGATGGAGTGAGTAGCCTACTGCTGCAGGCGGAAGGCAGGTGTGCTGAGTGAGCGTTAAACGGACACATAGCCCGCCTCTGATTGTCGAGCGCCAGACGATCCTCGGAATCTTGCTGGCGGGCCTTGTCCTGTGCGCTGTCGTTTCATGTGAGACCACCGGCTCTAGAGCGGAACAGCCGCGCGGGGAGCCCAAGGCAAACCACATCTCCCGAGACGGTGGCGAAGCGGCCTCTTCTGACAAGCAACATGGCGCGCGTCAGGAGGCGGGGGATGCAAGACCCGAAGCCTATGCACAAAGGCCGCCCGACCTCGCGCAGCACAAGGCCGAGGAAACGGCTTCGGCCTCTGTAGCCCCTATTCCCGCCGCACACCTCAAAGAACCCCTGGCGCGATTCTTCGGCGTTCAGGTTGATGAGATCGAGATACAGGGGAGTCGCGCATTGGACTCGGTCTATACTGCAGGTAGAGCGGCAGTCGGGGAGCCCAGGGCCCTCTGCCGGTTCCAGATCAAGCCCGTTGCAGGGGGCTACGAGATAGCCATGCTTACGCTGCCAAATGGCACCCAAGACGAACACGAGGACATAGGCCCGGACAAGGCCCGCGCGATGGCACGCCGCATCGCTGCGGAGAAATACCCTAGATGGCAAGACGTCGGCATGAAGCTGACCTATACTCAAAGGGTGCCTTTTGGGAAGCCGCTCGGTGCCAAGACCGTGCCACCGGAGGAGTACTATTTCCACTGGGACGAGTTCACGGACGAGGGGTTCCGGACCGGCAACGGTGTTTCCATTCTCATCGCCGCTGATACGGGCGACTTAATCTCGTACACTGGCCTGTTTGCCAAGCTACCGCTGAAGCGCCCCACTGTGTCGCGGGAGGAGGCAGAGAGAACCGCTCTGGCGAAATTCAGGAAGCAGCGTGGCGATGCCAATTACTCCTACCAGATGAGGGAGCCCTTCTGC
>JALGTY010000440.1 GCA_029821145.1 Candidatus Zipacnadia bacterium | reverse complement strand
TACCGCTGTGGCAACTTCTGGTGCCGAGTAGGTTTGGGTACGGCCGTGATGAGTGGAATTGATGCTGCCCTGTGGGACTTGAAAGGCAAGGCATCTGGCCTGCCCGTCTACGAGGTGCTCGGTGGCCGTAAGCATGAGCAACTGCTATGCTACGCCACTGGTGGCCCCAGCAACTACCCCAAGGAAAAACTGGCTGAGAAGATCGATTACTATTTGTCGTTGGGGTTTCGTGCCTTCAAGCTGGGCACTGGCCGATTCACCACCGACGAGGACTTCGTGCCCGTGGCGGCGGCGGAGGCCGCTGACTTCGAAGGGGACAAGATGGACTTCGTGCGCTCTCATGTGGGCAAGGAGATCGCTGTGATGCTGGACGGCCACATGGCGAACCGAGATGGTCCAATATGGTCGTTGGGTACCGCGCAGGCCGTCATGAAAGCCGTCGAGCCTTACGATGTGTTCTTCTTCGAAGAGCCATTGCCGTACACCGACCCGTGGGGCTACTCTGAGGTTTGCCGAACCACCCCGATCCCGATCGCCGGTGGGGAGGGCCTGACTGCAACCTATGAGTGGCGCGTGTTTACGGAATACGATGCCTTTGACATCGGCCAGCCGGACGCAGCGTTCACCGGGGGGCTGGGAGAGTTTATGAAAGTGGCGGCTATGCTGGAGAGTCACGGCCGGAAGATTGCCACTCACTCCTGGGGAGCAGGCGGTGCACTGATGCAGAACCTGCACTGTGCGTTCGCCGCCAGCAACACTGTCATTTGCGAGACGCCCCCGGCCTACGGCCCGCTACACAGCGAGATCGCAGGTGAATCGTTCATGATGGTAGATGGTATGGCCTTGCCTCCGGAACAGCCCGGATTGGGGATCACCTTGACCGACGAAGTCAAGAATCGCTTCCCATTTGTTCCCGGCAGTGGCGAATTCAACAGCGTGCCGGGCAAAATTCTCACCGATTAGGAGGATCTCATGAAGAACGTTCTCATTGGGTTGTCCGTTGGCGGAGCCATTCTCGAACAACTGCGCTCCCTTGAAGGAGTGGGAGAAGTACAAGTCGTAGACTATCAGGAGGAGCCGTGTGCCTTGCCCGTTGAAGTGTTGCGCGACAAGCATGTTCTGGTCTGCGAGATGCCACCGCTGAATATTGAAGAAATGTCCTCTTTGGAGCTGATCCAGATTACCTCACACGGCTATGCCCAACTGTACAACTTGGGCTTAGTCGAGCGCGGTATCCGCGCTTGTAACGGACGTGGGATATTTGATGTGTCAGTGGCAGAGTGGAACGTGGCTATGATGATCAGCCTGGTCCGGGACCTGCGAGGCCTTATCCGTAACCAAGAGGCGCGGGTCTGGGATCCTGCTGGGCAGTTTCAGATGGAGATCCACGGTAGCGTCGCCGGGATCTGGGGCTATGGTGGCATCGGCCGGGAAACTGCACGTCTGGCTAAAGCATTCGGCGTGGAGGTGCATGTGATGACGCGCTCAGGTGTTCGCCCTCGTCGCGGTGTATACAATGTGCCCGGGACTGGCGACCCCGAGGGGGTACTGCCCGACCGATGGTTTACACTCGGTCAAGAAGAACAGTTTCTGCAGGCCCTGGATTTCCTTGTTCTGGCGATGCCACTAACCGAGAGCACCGAAGGTATAATCGGGGAAGCCGAACTGAGGGCACTGCCTCGGCGTGCCTTTCTGTTGAACTCGGCGCGAGGACCGTTGGTGCAAGAGCAGGCGTTGCTAGATGCTCTACGCCAAGGGTGGATTGCCGGCGCCGCCCTGGATGCTCACTACTACTATCCCATGCCGGCTGACCATCCTCTATGGACATTCCCAAATGTAATCATGACACCCCACATCGCTGGTGACGAACTTGATCCTCACTTCGCCGAGCGCCTGTGGGATATCTTCACACAGAACCTGCAACGTTACATCCACGGAGAACCACTGTTGAACGAACTGACGCCCGCGCAACTGGCGGGAGAGAAATAGCAATAGACCGTGTCCAACAGCCGGCTGAGGAGGTGAACTACAGCAGGAGCCGTCCACCCACTTGGAGCCGCCACTGGCAAGGGTTCCCTGCAAGTACCTGCTAAGCACCACTGAATCGGAAAATTGAATACGTGATATACAAGCAGAGCCTCAATAAACTCAATATCCTACCCTCTCATTCTGAGAGAGAGCTTTTGCAGCAATCTCAATCTATGATGCACTACCTGCCGTCAGTTGGCACTTGACGGCCGGGCGAACTTATGCTATAAGGCAACTGTTTATCTGGGTAGGTACCTCGTGGGGCCATTATAGCGAGGAGTTCCGCTCCGACTTCGCCGCGAAGAATATCGTTTGGCAATCAGGAGGAATGCACCAAGATGAATCTGAGAGTTTCAGCAGTAATAGTGGCGGGGCTGACGGCGGCTGTGGTGTTGGCCTGTGCAGGCATAGCAAGAGCGCAATCGACGATAGATGAGGAGGCCTTGAGAATGCCGGTATCTTTGTCCGCGAAGCACATTGAGGCAGTAAATCGGCCACGACAGATCATGGTCAACAACGACGTCGGGTACCCGCTGGCGTCGTTCGACGTGACCGTGACGCCCGATCAGTGGGTGGCCGCCCGCTTCAGTCTATTCGATGAACCGGGCAGTCAGGTGGACTCTATCTCCTGGTGCATTGATGAGGGCAACTACGCCTGCTACCCCAGTAAGGTTCTACCGATGGTAATCTATCCTGGAATGCAGAAGTGGCTTGACGCCGGTGTG
>JALGTY010000439.1 GCA_029821145.1 Candidatus Zipacnadia bacterium | reverse complement strand
AGCGCCGCCGCATAGGTCATCTGTGCCATCTAGTCGGACCTTCCCTCATAGTACACGTAGTCAGTCACCGTCTCCGCGCGGGGCAGCGGGCTGCTCTGTGCGAACCGCTGAGCTGCATCAATCGCCCTGTCCACCTCCGCCTCAATGGCAGCTAACTGCTCCTCTGTGGCCTCGCCCTCTGCCACGAGTCGCTTGCCGAGTCGTGCGACGGGACAGGCCGCTTCAGCACTCGCGCAGTCCTCTTCTGTCCGGTAGGCTCTGGTCGGCTGTGCCGAATGATGTCCGCCCCACCGGATTGTCTGGCAGTTGAGCAAGCCGGGCTTGCCCTGGCGCACTCCCTTGACCATCTCGCCGGCGGCCTCGACGACCGCCACTGCATCGTTCCCATCTACTTCGCACGCGCTGATCCCGTGCGCCTCCGCCAGCGCGACCGGGCCTCCGCCTGCTTGTCGCCTACCCACCGGGACCGAGATAGACCATTGGTTATTCTCGCAGACGAAAAGCAGTGGCAGGCTCCACAGACTCGCCAGGTTGAGGGTCTCGTGAAACACGCCTTCCTCGACCGCCCCATCGCCGAAGAACGCTACAGTGATCTTCCCATCGCCTGCGAGCTTGCACGCCAGCGCCGCACCTGTTGAGATCGGGAGGCTCCCGCCCACGATGCCGTTGGCCCCCAGCATCCCGCAACTGAAATCGGCCACATGCATCGAGCCGCCCCGGCCGCGACAGTAGCCATCTTCACGTCCCATTATCTCGGCCAGCATGCGCCCCGCTTCAGCGCCCTTCGCCAGACAGTGCCCATGACCCCGGTGCGTGCTGACCACGTAGTCATCCTCCGTCAGCCAGTGACACACCCCGGTAGCGATTGCCTCCTGGCCCCAGTACAGGTGCGTGAAGCCGGGGACCTGTCCGGCCCGGTGCAGCTCGGCGACGCGCTGCTCAAAGCGCCTTATCAGCAACATTTTTCTGTAGATTTGCAGGTATTCCATGACCAATCATCCTATACTAACGGTGCGAGAAAGCCGTTGTCAACAACACCTGATCAGGGCGGCCCGGCACCCCCAGCAGCCGTCAATAGCGCACTTCAGGCCGTCGAAGGAGAGCATCTCATGCTATCCGACAAGGTCGTCATCGTCACCGGCGGAGCAAAAGGCATCGGCCTCGGCTGCGCCCACGTCATGGCCGGCAAAGGAGCATCTATCGTCATCGCCGACGTTGACCGCGGAACTGGCCCACATGCTCAGTCAGACCTCCGCAGAGCCGGCCACCAGGCCATCTTTGTCCCCACCGACGTCACCCGCGCTGACGAGGTCGAGAATATGGTACAGCAGGCTGTCAATAGATTCGGCCACATAGACTGCCTTCTCAACAACGCCGGCACCCACATCTCCGCGACCGTCTTCGACCAGACCGAAGAGGAATGGAACCGCCTGCTCGACATCAACCTCAAGGGCTACTTCCTCTGTGCCAAAGCCGCCCTTCCTCATCTGGTGGACCGGTGCGGCAGCATCATCAACATGTCATCAATGGTCGGCCTGGTCGGACAGAGCCGTGCCACCGCGTATGCCGCAAGCAAGGGCGGCATCGTCGCCATGACCAAGGCGATGGCGCTCGACCTCGCCCCCGCAGGCGTCCGCGTCAATTGTGTCTGTCCCGGCTGGGTCCAGACGCCGCTGGTCGAGGACTGGTTCAAGCAGCAGCCTGACCCCGACCAGGCACGTGAGTACATCTACTCCGTACATCCCATGGGGCGTATCGCCACCGTCGAGGAGGTCGGCGAGGCAGTAGCCTTCCTCGCCAGTGATGCCGCCTCCTTCATCACCGGTGTCGCACTGCCCGTTGACGGCGGCGTCACGCTCGGCTACTGAACCCGCATTATTCACACAAACGCGTGGCTCGGCCTGAGCGTGGTCCCCTTTTTACCACGCTCAGGTGAGAACGCGAGTTATCGCGTTCTCAGCTTCCAGCCCGAGGTCGTTGGAGTAATTACAGTGTGTCATTTTGCGTCGCTTCGCAAAAGCCGCTCTATGTGGCCATAACTGGGCTCTTTGTGCAGTCTTGCTAGGTATTCCATTTCACTCGTGAATAATCCGCGCTGAACAGGAGGCGTTGCCATGAACACCACCAGAGGGACCTTGCGTGTTGCTCTTGTCGGCGGGCCGATGTACGACCGGCTCTATCAGCGCCTTCCCGAGTTCGAGGACCAGACCGGCTGGCATGTCGAGATCGCCTTCAAGGACACCCACCCGGCCCTCAACGATCATATCGCAGAGGTCTATTCTGCCGGCACTGCCCGCTACGACCTCATCTCGACCCACACCAAGTACGCACCCAGCCAAGCTCAGTGGCTCCATCCGCTCGATGACTGGGTCTCGGACGAGCAGGTCGCCGAATTCGCCCCCTTCGTCGTCGAACTGGCCACCATTGACGGGAAGCTCTACGGCCTGCCGCGCAACATTGACGTCCGCCTGCTCTATCACCGCACCGACTGGATTGGCGGACGAGGACCTGAGACCTGGGAGGAACTGGCCGACATGGCCCAGGAAGTAGCCGCTCCGCCGGACCGCGTGGGCTTTGCCTACCCGGGCTGTTTCTCCGGGCTCTTCGGCACCTTCTTCGAGCTGCTCTCATCTGCGGGTGGACGGCTCTTCGACGATGACCTCCGCCCTGCTCTCAACTCCGACGCGGGACGCTGGGCGCTCAACTACCTCCGCGACCTGCACTCTGTCCGCAAGGTGACACCACCGGAGTTGCCT
>JALGTY010000438.1 GCA_029821145.1 Candidatus Zipacnadia bacterium | reverse complement strand
GAGCCGAGCGGAGAGTTTGAGCATCAGTCCGTGGCACAGCAAGCAGGCCAGCAATTCATTGCGCTGGGATTGGGCCAAGGGCGACGAGTTGGTCATTCGCCACGGCATCGGGGATGTCGCTCGCGTCGGTGGCTACCACTGCAAGGCCTCCTTCGCCGTATGGGTGTATATGGAAGAGCCAATTGCAGATGCGCTGGTCTTTGAGTTCCGCGAGGGAGAGGAAGTGACCGGCGCCTTCCGGTTTCCGCTGGAGTTCACCGGCTGGCGGCAGGGGCGTCTCTACTATCACCAGTTCCCGGACGGCAAGCCGACGTCGGAGGTGGACAACATCCGCATCGTCGCGCCGAGCCAGGTGGAGAAAGGGACTGTGTTCCTGGATTTCATCAAGTACAACACGCTTACCTATGGCGGCAACTCAGTCATCCCTGAGAAGGCGGCCCAGTGGCGACCCCCGGTGCCGGACGAGCGGCGCTTCCCCAAGCCCGAGCGGGTGACCGAGGCGGAACTGGCGGGCATCCGCAAGCTGCTGGGACCTGATGAAAGGCCAGGCATCGAGGAAGCACGGGTGAAGGAGCTCTGTGATAAGGTCCAGGCGCTGGGCATTGTGCGGGATGAGCACGGCGTGCGTGGCCCCGGCATTGACGGCATGGGATACTACCTGTCCGCACCTGGCGAATACGGACTCAAGGATATTTCGTACTTTTCGGACGAGCACGGCCCCGACGGGCCTGACATGCAGAGCCCCGGGCCCATGAGCGCTATTGCCTATCAGGTCGCCAGGGCATACCGGGCCAGCAATGATGCGGTACAACGTCGCCGACTGGCTGAAGCTTTCCTCCTCATTGCAGAGCATCTCCATGACCAGGGGCTTCAGGCAGGATCCGGGTTGCGGGGGGAGGGGCTGGGGGTCGGCACCGTCTTACTGATGCGCGACGTGCTTGCACAGGAGGGGCGGTTCCAGGCGAACATGAGTGTCGCCCTCGACGTGGGACCCCACCGTGACTTCCTTCTCAACGCCTCCAGTGCCGGCGCGTTCTTCGTCGAGGGCGATGCTTATGTTCGCTCCGACATGGATTTCTACGCTTATACCGTTCCCCAACTGCTTCGCCTATGTCTGATACAGGTTGAGGCGACCGAGCAGGTCCGCTGGCTGAATGCCTTCAAGGCGATGCTCGAGCGCTCGATGCTGCAACCAGCAAGCGGCCTGAAAGTTGACGGTTCCGCGTACCATCACGGCGGTCACTATCATTCCTATGCCCAGAACGCCTTCGGGAACTTGCCTGCACTGTTCCAGGAGCTAAGCGACACGCCTTGGCGTCTGAGCGCTGAAGCACATGAGCGGCTCCGCCGCGCAATGCTCGCACAGCGGATATACGCCAATAAGTTTGATTTGCCTCTGTCGCTCACGGGACGCAGTCCGTTCGCAGGTTCCCCTTACGGCGTCATCGCTTCGTACCAACTGCCAGGGCTGGACACTCTGGCGCGCCTTGGAACGCCGGATGGGAAGCAGGAAATTGATTCGGAAGTGGCGGCAGCGTATCTGCGCCTGGTGCCTGAGGCAGTCAATAATGAACCGTATCTCAGTCTCGGGATCAAGCCGGAGCCGGACCCCAGTGGCACTTTCGTGATGCCATACGCCGGTCTGCTGTGCCATCGCCGCGACAACTGGCTTGCCGCCGTCAAGGGCCAGAGCAAGTATGTCTGGGGGAGCGAGAGACAGGCCCAACGCAACTGCTACGGGCTCTTCCAGGGCCTGGGGAATTTGGAGATCCTCGCTGGCGGAACTCCTGTCAGCGCAAAAGCAAGTGGTCGCGATGGGCATGGTTGGGACTGGCGACGATACGAGGGCACCACCGTCCCGCAACTCCCGCTGCAAAAGATAGACAAGGGCTGGACCTCTGTACGTTCGGTCGAGACTTTCGTGGGCGGGCTCTCACATCAAGGTCAGCAGGGCATTTTCGCCATGATCCTGAACCAGCCCATGCCCGACAAGAAGACCCTCGCAGGAAGAAAGAGCTGGTTCTTCAGCGACGACCAGGTCATCTGCCTGGGTTCCGACATCTCCTGCGACGAGGCCGAGTATCCCACCCAGACAACTCTCTGCCAGAAACGCCTCCCAAAAAACGAGCAAGGTGAGTTCATCCCCACCTGCCTTGATGCGGCGGACTTCACCGCATTCCCGGAGGAGCAAACGCTTGACGAGACGAAGCCCCACTGGTTCCTCGATGTCCAGCAGACTGGCTATTACCTGCCCGCGGGGCAGAAGCTAACTGTGGCACGTAAGCACCAGACGAGCCGGGACGTGCTAGACAGCGAGGACACAGAAGGGGATTTCCTGAGCGCCTGGATTGATCACGGCAAGGCCCCCAACAACGCAAGCTATGAGTATATGTTGGTAGTTCGGGCGACCCCTGAGGCGATGCAGGGGCTTGCTGCAGAACCGTCTTACCGCGTCATTCAGCGCGACGAATCCGCCCACATCGTCTGGCACACCGGGGCACGTCGGTGGAGCTGTGTGTTCTTTGTCGCCCAGGAGGTCGAGCCGCAGTCAGTCGCCACTAAGACGCTCCCGATCAAAGCGGTTGACCGGCCGTGCCTCATCATGGCGGAAGCGGTGCGGGATGGGCAGTTGGATCTGAGCGTAGCTGACCCCGATCTGAACCTGGAAAAAGGGGTGAACCAGCCACGGCCTCTGCGTGTGACGCTTGGCGGAACCTGGCGTCTGCTGGAGGCGACGGGAACCGTTTGCGCCTGGCAG
>JALGTY010000437.1 GCA_029821145.1 Candidatus Zipacnadia bacterium | reverse complement strand
CCTCTGAGGATATTGGTGCTGGAGGTTTTACAATGTATCGTTCAATTATTGCTGTTGCTTTGGTGTTGGCTATGGGCTCTTTCTCCGTTGCACAGGCCGGGACCTTTTCGATTGGGGCGGATATTTCCGAGTTGACTCGGGCAGACATACTGACGGCAGGACCGTCTCTGCACGTTCCGGCAGCCAACCTGGGCCTGACCGAGGGAGATAATCTAAACGCGCTGAGCAGTGGCTTGGACACGGGGTCAGTCATCTACTTCTCTGTTGCTGGTTCATCCGGTATTCTTGTCACGACCAATGCGAGCGGACTTTTAGTGCCCCCGGCCGGGTTCAATACGACTCTCTACTCGGGCAGCCAGTTGGGCCTGAATGACCAAAACGACCTTGATGCTTTCAACTTCGACGAGTTCGACTTTGGAGGCTTTGGCGGCGTCGGGGATGGCATTCCAGATATTAGCGTTTTCTACGGGCTCGAAGCGGGTTCACCGAGTCTGGACGCCGGCGCTGATGAGACCAACTACGACAGCAAATCGACAGCAGACGACATCTTCCTCAATGATCCCGGCACAGTCTACGCACATGGTGGGGCTATGGGCCTGGAGTTCGGCGACGATCTCAACGGCCTCGTACTGTTGGACTTTCAGGATCCCGGCGAGTTGACCGTTGGAACCGATGAGGCTCTCTTCTCGCTTGCCGAGGGTTCGCCTACGCTTTCCAAGGGGATGGACCTTTTTGGCCAGGAGATATCGGCTGCTGATGTTTTCTATACCAACTTCGATGGCAGCTTCGGCATCTTTGCTACGGCGAGTGAACTCGGGCTGGATGCAACGTTTGATGTCGACGCCCTCGAAGTTCAGCCTTCGACCATTCCAGAGCCGTTTTCGATCTGCGTGCTGGGAGCAGGCCTCGTGGGTCTGGCCATCCGACGCTATAAGAGATAATTCGTTTCCGGCATAAGACTGATTTCCGCACGCCGCCGCCTGAATTAAAGGTGGGCGGCGTGTTTCTTTAGCGGGTGGCTCAGGCCGTCACGGGCCGGGCTCTTTCGCCGTGCGCCGCATGTCCCGGTGATACGCACACAGCCTTCTCAGGTTGCACTCGCAGCATTCCGTCCGCTGGGCTTTGCAACGGATGTTCCAGCCGCGCCCCGCAGTCGGGAGGTTGCGTAACTCCTTGTGTTTCAACGCTTTCTGCGGCGCTGGGTCAGCTTCTTTCTTGCGGCTGCATTTACTCCCCCTGTTCGGCAGAGCTTCAGGCAGCGTCACGCGGGCGGCGTCGAGCAGACGCTGGAGCGGCCGGGCCGGCTTGGGAATCCGGTTGCATCCGGGTTTGCCCTTGACGATCACCTGCGTAGCGCACAGCGTGCTGAGCATGTCGATGCCTTCCTGAACCGTCACGTCGAGATCGCGCCAGCGTTCAGCGACTTCGTGCTGCCTGCCGTTTCCGTCTTCGCGATAGGACTGGCGCAGGTAGTAGTAGGTATAACTTTTGTCTTTGTGGGTGGATTTGCGTGTTTCGACGTGCATGCCGGCTATGTATTACACCGCGTTCAGGCCAAGATCAAGAAGAAAATAACACACATCGGAACATCTTCCGGCCACACATTCGGCCGGGTATTCTGAATAACAGCATGGTATTCATACGGTTACAGCAATCGTGGGCTGGAACATCCGTCACAACAGGGAGCCTGCTGCGGTCCGCGGCGGCCTGCTGGATCACTACACTTCCTGGATGAGCTTTTCGGCTTCGAGGCGAATGTCCGGAAACTGTTTCTGCACATCCTTGAGCACAGAGGGGGCAAGCTTGAGAACGCTCAGGACGTTTGATGGGGCGGGCGGGCACTGGATATTTGCAACCGAGGGGACTCCGTTGCGGGAGCAGATGTAGTCGGCCAGTGCGGCGAGCATTGCGAGCATCGGGTATTTCCCTGCCGTGCCGGGGGCGTGATGATTGCCGATGGTTTCGCACAAAGGTTCTGGAAGCCCCCAGCGTTCGCCGAGCTGACGGCCTATCTCCGCGTGAGTGGTATTGATGGTCCTCCGCTCGGCGCCGAGGTCATACTTCGCCTCGCGTCTCATTGTCAGCACTGCGAGGATGAACTCCTGGTGTGCATATTGATCGAGGACAATCTTGCCGATATCGTGCAGGATGCCTGCTGTGAAGGCTTCGTCGGAGCAGGGCAGCCGGCCGAGGCGGCTTATCTGCTGCGCGACGAGTGCGCTGCACGTCGAATGCAGCCAGAAATCTTCATGCTTGAAAATCGTGGATTCGCCGCCTGTGAACATCTTCATTGCGCTCACCGCAACCGCGAGTGACCGCACCGCAGAGAAGCCCAGGATGACAACACCTTCCTTGACGGTGCATATCTCCCGCGAAAGGCCATAGAAGGCAGAATTTGTTATTCTGAGTATCTTTGCCGTAAGAGCGGGGTCCACCTGGATGACGGCGGCCAGATCGGCCGCCGTCGCCTTGGGATCCTGAGAGAGCGCCGTCGCCCTCTGAATGGCTGCGGGAAAGCTCGGCAGGTCATGTATTTCATCTACCAGGTTGCTCAAATCGTGTTGGTTCGCTGTTGTAATGACCATTAGAACCTCCTATCGTTAGCTCGCATCCACCGGAGCGGATATTACAAATATGCCTGAGACAATCGGATCGATGTTGTCGTAACTGACGAGGCGGCGCAGATCCTCCTCGTTGAGTTCCTGGCCTTTCGGGACCAGGAGTATGCCGGAGTGTGTCTTGATATCGCGCGCGGTGACCATT
>JALGTY010000048.1 GCA_029821145.1 Candidatus Zipacnadia bacterium | reverse complement strand
ATGTGGAAGAAGCTGGGCCTGGCGGTGCAGGAGCGCTGGCTGCCGACGCCCGAGCAGCAGGCCTTGCTGGTGCTGCATGCGCTTGCCGGTGGCGCCGACGGTCTGCTCTATTTCACGCACCGGTCTATCACCGCGGAGGCAGGGGGGCTGGGTCGCCGCTGGCAGTTGAAGATACTGCACCACCAAGTCAAGCCGATTTCTGAAATTCTACTGCTGGGTGAGAAGCAGCCTCTGGAGGTCGAGGGCGAAGCGGCTGCGACGCTGTTTGATACCGGCCGGCAGGCGGTCGTGCTGGTGCGGCGCGTCCATGAATTTGATCAGGCGCAAGTCAACATCGGCAGCCCGGTCACGGTTACTGTGAAGCTGCCGCAGAAGTTCGACGGCATGAGCTTCGTGCGAGTCACCCCGCTGGGCACGGAGGCATCGGCGACCGTACTGAATGCGAAGCTGACATTTGAGGATTTTGTCGGCTGGGAGATTCTGGCGGCCTCAGCCAACGAGGATGACACAGCCGGCTGGGATGCGGCACTGCAACAGAATTCGACAGCCATCCGCGAGGCTATCATCGAGATTCTGCGCGATACCTATCTGAAGACGCAGGCGGTGATGCAGGTGCTTGGCAAAGCCGACCTGACCTCGCCCCAGGCACGGGAATTGATGAAAGGATTCCCGGATTTGGAGGGCTTTCTGCCAGAGGCGGGCTTGCCGGCGGATGAGTTTATGCAGGTTGCCGAGGCGCGTCGTGGCCTGCTCGGCCGAGTGCAGGAGGCGCATCTGTCTGAGGCGGGCGCTTTCTGGGCTGCCCGCTCAGAGGAGTCTCTGCCCGAGGCGGCTCGGACTTTCTATGGGCTGCCGCACTTCTATCAGCAGGCCGGGACCAATCTGGGTTACGAGCCGGGCCTGATGGGTAACATGATTGCGGAGTCGAGATCGCAGGACGCGGACAGAGAGCGCTGAGGCGAACTGCTGAGAACGACGGCGCCGGCACCACGCATTTCTTTGTCATGACGAGCAATTCTGTGGTAGAATAACTCAGTGTGGATATTGCGCTGATTGATGCGATTGTCTGCTTTGAGGATGCTGTTGCATGAACAAGTCTACGGCTGAAACGCGAAGTAGCCCACGGATGCGGCGGCTGTGGGCTGATTATATGGCCCTGAGCGAATTGGTCAAGCTGAGCGATCTCATAGAGATCGCTCCTGGTGGCGACCCGGCGGACCGCTACCGGGTTCTGTATCGCTGCCGGAGTCTGGTAATCTCAGCAGGCCAGGATGAGCCGGAGGTTTCAGAGCAGCACATCTGTGATATCTACCTGCACCGCGACTACCCGCAGCGGCCGCCGTACCTGATCTGGCGCACCTCGATCTTCCATCCAAACATCATGCCGCCCGAACGCGGCGGGGCGGTATGCATTGGCGCCTGGAGTCCCGGTGAGAGTTTGCCCAACCTTGTCTTGCGAGTCGGGGAAATGATACAGTATAGGAACTTTGACCTCGACGATGTGCTCAACGAGGAAGCCGTGAAGTGGGCCAGGTATCATCAGGACCGGTTACCGATTGACGACAGGCCACTTGCGCCTGGCTACTAATAAGAACCCGTGGAGGCGATAGCCATGTCCCGACCACACTGGTTGCTGAGCGTTGTTTGCTGTGCGACATTGCTGTTGGGGGCGGCGATGTGCAGCGCTGACTTCAGCCAGGCCTTCAAGCAGATTGACCCCGCTGTGGTCACCATCTCCGCCGGTGAGAAGTCCGGCTCCGGTTTCATCGTTTCTGCTGACGGCCATGTCGTCACCAACCGCCATGTGGCGGAGGAGGACGAGGACGCACAGATCGTAGTCAAGCTGCAAAACGATGAGAAGGTTGAGGCAGCCATCGCCCACAGTTCTATCGAGCGCGACCTGTGTGTGCTGAAGATCGAGCGCACCAATCTGCCGGTGGTGCAGTTCGCCTCCTCCGACAAGCTTGAGTCAGGCCAGGAGATTGCGGCGATCGGCGCTCCGCTGGGCCTGGAACATTCCGTGACCCGGGGCGTCATATCAGCGCTGGCTCGCGAGATCGAGGGCAAGACATATGTTCAACTGGACGCGGCGCTGAATGAGGGCAACTCCGGCGGCCCGCTTATCAACCAGGACGGCCAGGTAATCGGTGTGGCGGTGATGGTGGCCGAGGAGGCGGAGAACGTCGGCTTCGCCATCCCCAGCGTCGCGGTTATGCAGTTTCTGCAGGCCAATGGGCTGAGTTTCAACGTTGCACTGGGGGAGGCTCCCGCTCCGCCATCAGCACCGGCGGAACCTGAAACCGAGGCTGCAGAGGCCGAGGCGGAGGAGCCCGCCCCGGAACCCACCCCTGCGGAGGTTGCGCCTCGACCGGAGGCCGCCGGTACGGGAACCGGCCAACCCCAAATGGGAGTTTCGTGGCTGGTCCTGGTGATCGTCATTAGCTTCGTAGTAGCCCTGCTGACCGCCCTGGTGGTGAGCCTGATATTCGCACGACGGACACCGACCCCGGCTGCGCAAGTCGCGGTTGGTGGACCTGCAGGGCCCGCTACGCCGATAGCGCCACCGCCGCCGGCCCCCGAACCGGAAGACGATCTTAGCGATATAGACATAGATCTGCACTAAGGAGGCTTTGCAGTGGGAAAAGTAAAAGTCACAATCATGGATACAACCGGCAGCAAATCTCAGGAAGCTTCTCTGCCCGATGACGCACCGGTGCGCCGCATTATCGCCAAGCTGGTGCAGATGATGAGCTTGCCCACCACGGGACCAGACGGCCAGCCGATGAGCTACAAGTTTCAGCACAAGGCCTCGGGGATGCAGCTTGCTGACGAGCAGACCCTGGGTGACGCCAAGGTGCAGGACGGCGACGTGCTGCGCTTGCAGCCTGAAATCACCGCAGGTTAGGCAGGCGGCGTTTGATGAATGACGAACAAGCTCAGGACGAAGCTGTAGAGGTCACCTTCCCGGAGCCAATAGACGTTGACCTGCATGAAGACAGGTACCACCGCCTGCGGCTGATACCGTGGTGGGACCAGGAGCGCCTGCAGAACGCGCGCGTATTGGTGGTTGGCGCCGGCGCACTGGGCAACGAAATCCTCAAGAACATCGCGCTGCTGGGCATCGGTCGCACGATGATTGTGGATATAGATATCATCGAGGAGTCCAACCTCACTCGCTCCGTTCTCTTTCGCGCCTCTGACAACGACTGCGAAAAGGCGGCAGTGGCCGCCCGGGCCGGGATGGAGATCAATCCCGACATCACCGTCGAGGGTCGCAACGCCGATATCAACTACGATGTCGGCCTGGGCGTGTTCGGCGAGATGGACATCTGCTTCGGCGCCTTAGATAACCGCGAGGCGCGGGTGACGATGAACGCGGCATGTTACAAGCTGGGGGTGCCGTTTGTTGACGGGGCCATCGAGGTGACAAATGGAATGGTGCGCGTCTTCGTGGGCGGAGAAGATCAGCCCTGCTACGAGTGCACCATGTCGGACATGGACTACCAGTTGCTGAATATGCGGCGCTCCTGTGCCTTACTGACCCGCGACGAGATTCTCGAGGGCAAGGTCCCGACCACGCCCACTGTTGGCTCCATCATCGCCGGTATACAGGTACACGAGGCCGTGAAGCTGTTGCACGCTGACCGCGACTTGCCGACCCTCGCAGGCAAGGGGTACTTCTTCAATGGCCTCACTTACGATTCTTATGTCATCAACTACGACCGGCGCGAAGACTGCCCTGCGCATGAAACGCTGGAAGACATACAGGAGCTCGATCGCCGCAGCACGGAGCTGACCGGTGCGGAGGCGCTGGAGATGGTACGGTCGGAAGTGTCGGCCGAAGCGGTCGTAGAATTCCACCGCGAGCTGTGCACACGGCTTTACTGCCCGAAGTGTGACGAATACGAGGACTATTTCCGCTCGCTGGGCAGGCTTTCGGTCAAACAAGCCGAGTGTCCGCACTGCGGGACGATGCGGGAGCCGGACCTGACCCACAGCCTCAACGGCACCGAGGACTACCTGGATAAGACTTTAGCCGGGCTGGGCCTGCCGCTTTATGATATGATCACAGGCCGCGCTGGCTGGGACATGAAACACTTCCTCATCGCCGGCGACCGCGAGGAAGCCTTGGGAAGCATCGCGTGAGGCGGGCGGAGGTTGTGTGCAAGGGGGCGACACGCCGGGGCGGGGTGCCCTGCCCTCAGCAAGCAACAGGGAGGCAAAGACCATGAAGCGCACATACACAGTGATTCTGACCAAGGAGCCGGAGGGTGGCTATGCGGTGATTGTGCCGGCCCTGCCGGGGTGCTTCACGGAGGGCGAGACCATACCAGAGGCGCGGGCAATGGCACAGGAGGCCATAGAGTGCTACGTAGAAAGCCTGCTGCAGCATGGTGAATCGGTGCCCGAAGACGGCCCGATCCTGAGCTTCGATCGGGGGGACGTCACTGAGGGCTTCCTGTTTCGCGTGACGGCCAGCCCTGAGGTGCCTGTACATGTCTAAGCTGCCCCGCGTGACCGGCAAGGAAATGGTTCGCGCGCTACTACACACGTGGGTAAGTAGGGCCGGCATTTGCATGGGCCGAGGGAACAAAGGAGGTAGTTACTCTCACTTTGTGGCCTGGAAAGGAAAGGCACAGGCGATGACGCCTGTCCTCCCGGTTTGTTAGAGTTGCACGGCCCTTTTTGCTAGCCTTCCTGGACGACAGGCTTCCTAGCCTGTCGAGGCCTCTCCGAAGAGCAACGGCATGGACAGGCAGGGATGCCTGTCCTCCAGGATCGATTTGTGGGGCGTGTCGCCACCTGCTGCTTTGCTTGCCCGCTCCTCTGAAGCCGCAAGCTGAGCAGTTACGAAAGGAGATGGGCGATGGAACAAAGACCTCCCGATGAGCACGATGATGAGCCGGAAATAGATTTGCACGGGCAGGAAGCAAGGCCGCAGGAGGCCGCTCCGGCTGCGGGACTGCCGGTCATATACTTCGCCGAAGAAGTTGTAGCCGAGATGAAGCGACACGCTCGCTCGAATACGCGCCAGGAGATCGCGGGCGTGCTGTTGGGCGAGGTCAACTACCAGCGCAACACGGTCTTAGTGCATGCCGCCATCGCTGCCGAACATACCCAGTCTTCGCGTGGCAACGTGACCTTCACTCACGACACCTGGGCCCAGATCAATGCGGTGGTGGATGCGGAGTACTCGGACCAGGCGATTGTCGGCTGGTATCACAGCCACCCGGACTTCGGCATTTTTCTGTCCAACTATGACACCTTTATTCACCAGAACTTCTTCTCCGCCCAGTGGCAGATCGCCTATGTTGTGGATCCGGTGCGGCAGGAAGAAGGCTGCTTTGTGTGGGAAAATGGGGAACTGGTGCGCGTGCCCGATGTGAAGCTGTACATGAACGCATCGGACTACAACGAGGCGAGCGAAATGGAGCAACCGAAGCTACCGGAGGCGTTCACCGCAGGCGGCGAGTCGGTGCGCGAGGCGTATCTGCAGGCCGGACAGAAGTGGGCACTGGGCATTCTGGCGGTGCTGGTGGCCATGACGGTGCTGCTGCAGGTGTATGCGCTGGGCGAGATCCTGCGGCTGAGAGATGAGATCGCGGGAACCGGGGAAACTGTGGCTGCCATTAAGGCCGACCTTGGTGTGGTGCGCAATGCTGAGGCCGACGTGCCGGTGGGCGAACCCACAATGGGTCCTGACATCGCCGCGCCGCCAGGTGCTGTCCTGCCCTGTGATATATATGAGGTCACGCCCGGTGACACTCTGCAGGCCATCAGCGAGAAATTCTATGAGACCCCCGACAACGCCCAGATGATCGCGATAGTCAACGACCTTGGAGAAGATGAGCAGTTGATGCCCGAGACGAAGCTGCTGATACCGCAGTTGCCGGAACCTGAGGACGAGGCCGACGAAGCAGTGGAGCGATAAGCGATGAGTAGTGCCAGATTGCGCAGGCTGTACGCCGATTACCAGACCGTGCGGGATGAATTCGCGGGCCATCCGCTGATAGATGTGACGCCGCTGGCCGGGGACCCACCTGAGGTCTATGAGGTCGTCTATCGCATCAAGGGCCTGGAGCTTGACGAAGCCACCGGCCGGCCCCGGGAGCGGAATTACCACAAGGCCAAGATCTACCTGACGCAGGCCTATCCGCGTGAAAAGCCGAAGTGCGACCTGGAGACGCCGATCTTTCACCCCAACTTTGGCTCCTATATCTGCATCGGTGACCACTGGGCCGCCGGCGAGACGCTGGTGGATGTCATCATGCAGATCGGGGAGATGATCCAGTACCAGAGCTACAATCCCAAGAGCCCGCTGAACGCCGTCGCCGCGCAATGGGCCGAGCAGAATAAGCACATCTTCCCCATTGATAGCAACGACTTGTACCAGCCCGAGGTAGAAATAGACCTCTTTGGCGCTGGCGAAGAAGGCGGCGGAGAAGAGGAAGACGACCTGGGTATCGAGTTGTTGTAATTACCCCTTTGTACCGTCAAGACGCCCCGGTTGTCTCGTGATGGGCGTTGATGGCGCAAACCACCGAACACAGCATTCGAATTCTTACCATGCGCTGCCCTTTTTGTCACCAGAACATCAGGATACAGGGGCGCTTCTGCCCGCGATGTGGCGAGCAGATATTTGGCCTGCCTGTTGGCCGGCCCGGTTCGCAGCCCGGCGCGCCAGGCCCCACTGCGCCCGAAGCCCCGCGGCCCGTGCCCGGGCCACCACGGCCAGTTACCCCACCCACAGCGTCGGGTCCCGCACCCCCGCCGGACTCAATTGACCTGGATATAGACTTCGGAGCCGAAGAGCCCGCTGCAGCCCCTGGTGGCAGCGACGCCGGCGCACACGTGGCTGATGACGAATACATCGGTAAGATCTGCCCGTACTGCCGCTTCCCGATTAAGGCCGCTGAGGAGATTGTGGTCTGCCCGCAGTGCGAGGTGCCACACCACCTCGACTGCTGGCGCGAAAACGAGGGCTGCACCACCTACGGTTGCACCGGCGGCACGCCGGCCGCCCAGCCGCTGACCCACGGCGGCCCGCTGCCATCACAAACACCTTCCGGTTACGGGTCTCAGTCTCCGCCTTTGACCCCGGACGCACAGCGTCGGGTGGAGGCCACCTTCGCCCAGATGCAGGCGCACGAACTCAATGCCCGAGCCACCAACGCCCTGGTGCTGTCGGTACTGGGAATCCTGTGCTTTCTGCCGGCGATGATCGGCTTTTTTATGGGTATTGCGGTGCTCAGCAAGGCCGTCCAGAATCGCGCACTTGCCAATCACCCCGCCAAAACGCGTGCCATCGCCGCAATAGTCATCGCCCTATTCTGGCTCTTCTTATGGGGTTACGCGATGCTGTCGGGGGTGGGCGGAGGTTAGCAACAAGGTTAAGGCCAGCTTCTGGAGAGACGAAGCGCCTCCCGGCAAAGTGTGCAGGGAGGCGCTCTGTTGCTCATAGCTCAAACGGCCCCGGCAAAGTCGTCGCCCGCTCTCACTCCTCCAGCCCGAATATCCGCGCCGCCGTGCCACCCATGAGCATATCCCGGTACTTCTGCTCCATGTCCACGTGATCCATGAAGCGTTCGTAGTCGTTTTTCACATCCTCCATCATCTCCGGGTCAACGTCGGTGCCGAAGACGATTTTCTCATACGGGTGCTTGTCGCCCATCAGGCCGTACTGCTCATTGCGCGCCCACCAGAAGATATCAGCGACGAACTCAGGGCTTTTCTTCTTGAAAGTGGAGCCGGTGATGTCGAAAACAATATTCGGGTGCATGCGTGCGAGCTCTCCGGCCTCATCGTACCACGGGTTCCCCAGGTGCGCGCCGATGATATTCAGCTCCGGGAAGCGCCGTGCTATGCGGTCCAGGTACACCGGCCGCATCCGCGCCATCGAAACGTCCATGAAGCGGTCGGACGGCTGATTACGGGCCACGATGCCCAGGTGAAAGAGGATCGGCATGTTGAGCAACGCCGCTCGCGCGTAGATCGGCATGTACTCATCGGCATCGTAGTTGTCCAGCGGCAGGATCATCTTGAGGCCCTTGAGGCCCAGGTCCTTGCAGCGGTCCACCTCACGCGGGCCATCCTCGCCAAGGCGGATAAAGCCCATGGTCAGGAGAAAGTCAGGGTGCGCCTCCTGGGCTTTGGCCATGGTGTCGTTGTCAATTACGCCGGGCGGCCAGCCGGTGACCACAACCCGGTCAATGCCGAGCTTGTCGGCATGTTCGAGCAGCCGGTCCATGTACTCTTCCCACGGCCGCCACAAATGATGATGCGCATCAATTACCATCTAAAAGACCTCCTTGCAAGTTTGTTTACCAACGGTCTCAGCGCCCCATTTTGCAGGCGATATCTTCGGTGGTGGTACGTGCCTAAGCATTTCTGAATAATGCGCGTTAGCAGGTTCGCTGTAGCCTACCCGACCAGGTGCTGGTCATCGGCATCAAAGGCGGGGACGCAAATCACCAGGACCTTCACATCACCCTCCGCGGAATGCTTGACCCCGGGAGGTATCCAGACAACCATATTCGGCTCCAGATCAATAGTCTCGTCATCAAGGTGCAGCTTCCCCGAACCCTCCAGCACGTAGTAGAACTCGGTAGTCTCGTTGTGGTAATGACATTCGGCCTCATAGACGGCCAGGTACGTGATGCTGGCGGGGGTGCCGTCATCCTTCTTCAGAAGACGCTGGCGAAAGCCACAAACCGAGCGCTCTTTCTCAACGTCGTCCAGACGTCGCGCAACCGGGCGCATTATCAATCATCCTCCTTGATGCAACATTTCCTGATTTGTCCAAAGATCCCTCCTGTCGCTTCTCACAGTCTTTAGCCCGGAGGAAAGGGAGTAACGCACGGCGTGATGAATATAGAGATAATGCCGTTGTAGGGGCGTGATTTATCACGCCCTCGACACCGCTGCCGGCTGGGCGCAATGAATTGCGCCCCTACAACAACGTCAGAACCACAAGGCGAGTAGTTACTGGAGAAAAGGGTGTGATTTCATGCCAGACATTGCGGATACGCCAAGTGTGAGATATAAGGTTGTAATGTATATGCTTGTTACTGTCGGTTTCCTGATTGCCATTCCGATCCAGAGTGCCGTCGGAGGGGTACAGATGAATTATCGCGTGATCGAGCAGCATTATGGCCCCGAAATTCATTTCAACGACTGGGAGACCAAGGGTGGGGATTTGGTGTCTGCGGGCGGCGCCCTGCAGATCTTTGCCGAGGGAGCCGCCACCATTACGCGCAATGACTACCCCCTGCCCGGTGGTGGTGACATCGAGCTTTCGCTGAGCTTCAATTTTGAACGCATTGCAGACGATGGCTCGCTTAGCGTGCAGTTCAACTGCGCGCGGAAGAACGCCGTCGGCTTTCAGGTCATTATTGACAAGCAGCACGTGACAGCCTTGCACAAAGACCAAGAGGTGTTCAAAGGAGATAGCCCCTCCACGAAGAAGGACGTGTCGCACACGGTGAAGCTGATTACTCTGGCCGAATCCTATGCGATCTATCTCAACGGCCAGTGCCTGGCGAGTGGGCAAATGGACCCGCCTTTCACCGAGAATGAGGGACGGCTGAAGCTCATCGTCCACGATGCCGATGTCAGGATTCTCGCGTGCGAGGAGAACTTCATTGTCCACGACATGGGCTTTCCAGGATGGGAGCGCACGGAGCTGCTGTACGAGGAAAAGTTCGGCGAGGCTTCGTTGGCAAGCAACTGGGCCTGCACCGGGGAGGCGCCGGAGTTCCGGGAAGATTGCGCTCTCTTCAACCCGATGAGTGTGTGCGCATTGAAGCACCGATTTGAGGGCCCGATTGCGGTTGATTGCATCGCCACACCGAGCCCTACGGAGGAGTTCTCGGCAGGCGTGACGGATGCCATCTTCATCTGGATGCTCGACAAGCCGGAGGGGGATCTGGTGGAGTATATGGAAGGGCTGCCGGATGGGAGCCTGAGCCACTATATGCCCCTGCCATTCTACTGGGTGGATTTCGGCGGAACCAATAACAAGACGACGCGGATGAGGAAGAACCCACACCGGCACATGGTCAGGCAGTTCAGCGACCGGGCGCGGCTGCTGGATCGGAACAGGTCATATCAGGTTACTATGGTTCAGAACGGCAATATCATTGAGTTCTGGGTTGATGGGGAGCGCTGGATACAGCTTTATGACCCGAAACCACTGGTCGCGGGGCATATCGGGTTCCGCGCGTATGTGGCGGGGCTGACAATAAGTCAACTGAAGATTTGGAGGATAGGACGATGATGCGCATTGTTGTGCTGGGGGCCGGGAACCATTCGTCGGGGAATCATGGCCCTGCTCTGAGGACCTATGCGGCCGAGCATCCGGGCGAGATCGAATTGGCCGCAGTGTGCGATCTTGATAGTGCGAAGGCGCAAGAATATGCCGACACCTTCGGCTTCGCCAGGACCTACACGGAGGTAGAGGCGATGCTGTCTGAGGAACAGCCGGATGGGCTCATCGCCGTCACGCCAATAGTGCTGACCGAGGAAATCGTCAGCCGCCTGTTGGTCCACGGCATTCCGATGAGCATAGAGAAGCCACCGGGGGAGGATTCAGCGGCGACCAGGCGCTTGTTGGCCGCCGCCGAAGCGTCCGGCACGCCGCACATGATCTCTTTCAACCGGAGGTTCAGCCCCGCTATTGTGAAAGCGCGAGAGTGGCTGGGAGACGCAGCCGAAGAACGACCGCCACAAGTGCTTCTTGGGAGGATGCTGCGGCATAATCGGCGGGAAGACAATTTCGTCGTCGGAACAGCGATCCACTTGCTCGATGCAGCCATCTCGGTACTGGGCAGGCCGACGCACGTCTCGGCCACAAACCTGACAACCGCCACTCCGGGAGCATATCTGACCCAGGCGTGCATCTCATTTCCGGGCGATGCCCACGCACATTTCATCATCTCGCCCACGGTAGGCACGCTCGAGGAAACCTGCGAAATCCACGGTGAGGACTACTGCATCCGGATTGACGCCGGCGATTGCACCATCAATATCTGGGACGGCGGTGATGAGGTGTTGTCCTGGAGTGCGCCGGCAGAGGCCGGCAGCGAGTACACCGATGGCACGCTGGGGGAAACTGAAGCGTTCATCCGCGCGGTCGAGACAGGCGCAGGCTTTGGGCCCGACCTGCAAGAGGCCCTGGTGTCAATGCTCGTTTCCGAAGCCGTGGCGGCCGGCGGAGAGAGCGACATTGTCGTCTGATTATTCCAGCGGCCCTCACAAGCGGCATCTGCCTACTGGAAACGTGCTGCTGGGAGGCCAGAATAGTGCGCACCCTTGCTCTGACGCCAGTTGTGCTCGCGCTGATGGTGTGCTTTGCTGACGCCAGGCAGTTTACCATGCCGGTCGTGCCACAAGGCCCGGAGTTGCACGGCGATCTGTCCAGCGCGATCTGGCAGCAGGCCGCGAAGCTGGACGATTTCATCGCCACGGACGAAGTCAGCAAGCCCCGGGCCTCGACACAAGTGCTTGCCATCTGTGACGCGGACTATCTGTACGTGGCCTTCATCTGCCACGAGCCCAAGATCAGCCAACTGGTCACCGAAACCTCAGGGCGCGATGGACCGGTCTGCACCGATGACTGCGTTGAACTCGCTCTCGATGTGACCAACGGCAATATCCAGGTTTACAACTGGATTGCCAATTCCCATGGGATCATATGGGATGGCCTGCATTGCCCCACCGGTGTCGGTTGGCGATGGAATTCTGGCGCGGTGGCCAGGTGCAGCGTGCATGCCGACCGCTGGATCTGCGAGCTGAAGATTCCGTTCGAGGACTTAGGAGCAAAGCCGCAGCCGGGTGAAGTATGGGGCCTGAACTTCTGCCGTACACGCCGAGCGGACGAGCCGGAGTTGAGCTCCTGGTGTCCGGCACAAAGCGGCTTCGCTGACCCGGACAACTTCGGTGAAGCCCTGTTCACTCCGTCGCCGGGAGCAGTACGAGTCAGCGTGCTTTCTCGCGGCGGTGTTTGTGCGGATGCTGATGAGCAGAGGCCGAATGTCTTCTCCGTACGAGCCGAAAACAACGGCCCGCTCCCAGCTACTGTGCGCATGCAGGTTGCGATGGAAGACACGATGGTAGCCGATAAACAAGCCGCCATCGCAGCCGGCAAGGCTGAGACCGTGACGTTGCCGTACATGGTGCCCTATCCGGGACGGCCTATCTTCGGCTACCTGGTGCAGGTGAACGGGAAGCAGGTGTATCACAGTAAGTTGCGGGCGGTTGAGCCGAGGTTCCGCGGGCCGCGCTCGTGGGTGGTTAGCGACCCGCTGTTCGAGGAGGTCCTGAGCGATGAGCCACCAGGTCTGCGCCGCGAAGGTGTGCTCATCTGGGGGCATCTCAACGATGTTTCGCTACTGCGCGAGACCGCCAAGCGTTTCGGCGTCCGTTATACCGAGGACGAGGCCTACCGGGAGCACGGTGTCCACGGGCTTCACCTGATCGGTCACGGGATTCGGCAGAAGGTGCCGGGTGACCCATGGACACGGTGGAATGTCACAAACGTCCCGGTACCGAGCCGGCAGGCCCCTGACGTTCCCTGGATACTGGACTCTCGCTCGATTGATTACAGTATGAATCAGGTGGAAAATATGCTCAAAACGCCTCACCCGCTGGTGTGGGGCTTTTTTGCGGGCGACGAACTCGATGGACACGCCCTTGCTCAGGGCGCTCAACTCATGGCCAAGCCGGGGGATTATGAATACATCAAACAGGCGGATGAGGAGGTCAAGCGGGTTTTTGGCGGGGGTAAATGGGGCATTCCCGCGGGCATCAAAGAGCAGGACCCCAACCCGTACAAGTGGATTGCCTACCGGCGTTGGACCAATGCCAGGATGCGACAGCGCCACCGTCGCCTGCGGGACCTGGTCAGGCGCTATGAGCCCGACGTGCCGATTGTTTCAGCGGATGCTGGCGGAGGGAGGAATCCGTATGAGTGGAGCACCCAGGCCGAGTACTTCGACATCTTTACTCACCAAGCCGGCCCCAGGCGCACGCAGTGGCGCGCCGATATAGGCTGCGTGAGCAAGGTCATCAGCGACCTGACCGGCAAGGAGTTCTGGCCCTGCGCCCACATTGAGAATTATGGCATGGACACCACCCCGGAGGAAACGGTCGAGGAACTGAGTCAGGTCTTCCGCAACGGTGGCAGCGGCCTGCATTTCTTCCTGCCCGATATCGTCAATGGGTCGGAACTCGTGGGAGATACCAGGTCCTGCTATTTCGGCTCACCCAGGCGTTGGCATACGCTGATGAACATAGTGGACCTGCTGAAGACGATGCCGCGGCCCGAGTATCCGGACTATGATCGGACTGCGGTGCTGTTCAATGACGATACCCTCGCAAGCGTGCCTTATGACGCACAGCGTCCTTATGGCGAGAACACGGAGGCGTGTTACACGATGCTGGGGCCGGTGGCGCGCTCGTGGTTCAAGTTCATTGACTGCGCGCAGGTGATCGAGTGGCCCTCCCTGCGCGACCGCTTTGATATCATCTATCTGCCCGCCGCCAGGTATCAGCGGACCGAAGTCGTGGACAAGCTGCGCGATTTCGTCGAAGCCGGCGGCACGCTCGTTTGTGGCGATCCGCAGGCCTTTGAGACCGACATCCTGGGCAATGACACCGTGGCCGCGCGTACCGAGCTCTTCGGTGTGACAGTCGGGGATAAGCTGCCGGTCAAGCAGCTACTCCCCGGTGCAGCCAGCTTGGGTAAAGAGCTTGCACTGCACGGGGAAGCCTACAGCCTGACGCCGAACGCGCAGGTGCAGGTCATGGCCGCCTACGACGATGGCTCACCGGCCATAACTGCAAACAGCTTTGGACAGGGCCGGGCCATACTCTTCGGATGCAATCCCTTCAGCTTCACTGCCATCGAGGACAGCCAATGGCGCGGCTTCTTCACCAACTGGGTCAAGGCAATGGGCGCACCGACCGGTCTGGATATCTGGCGCTTCCGGTTCCCGGACAGCGTTATCTGGCACGAGCCGCAACAGCCGGGCTTTTGCCTCACCAACAACCGCGTTGTCTGGCAGGAAGAGAAGCCGCGCTATCTGCAGAACCGCGCCATCGGCACGACCTACCAGTATTCCCTCGTTCCCGACGCGATGCCCGACCTGGCTCCGCCGGAGAACGCTATCCCGTGCGACCGGGGCCACCTGACCGACCGTCGCAAGGCGATCAAGGCGAGAAAGATAGCACGCTACCGTTCCGCGCCATACGAGCTGCCGGCCAGCCGCTGGATGGTTGGGTGGGAAACGACGGACGCGGTATCAGTCGCCTTCGACTTGCAGCAGCCGTGGACGCCGTTGGAGTTGAAGCTATGGTTCTGTGATACCATGCCGGAG
>JALGTY010000436.1 GCA_029821145.1 Candidatus Zipacnadia bacterium | reverse complement strand
AATAATGCGACGGCTCGCCTGCTGTGACAGGTCAACGATCGGCAGGCCATAGCCCCGCCATTGCGCCTCAAACATTGCCATCTTCGCTTATCTCACCGTTGAGATGCAGATTCGGTCTCAATCGTCAGCAGATACGAAGCGTACGATTTCACGCTGCCCGCCGGGTCCGCTGATGGTGAATCTGACCGGCTCGGTCCGCTCCGGAAGTGGGATCGTGTTGTTCCGGACCTCGACGAGCGTGCCGTTGACGGTGAGTTTCGCGTTCGGCTCCATGTACACCTTCGCCACCGTGTGCGCTTGCTGCCTTTGGAGATAGATAATGCCGGGCGGGCCAACCTTGGCTCCGGCGATCTCGCCGATGATCGCCTCCCGCAACTCCTCAATGAGCTCGGCGTCGGGGTTGAACTGCAGCTCGGTATTGCCCCACACCACCGGCGCCAGTATCGCGCCGAGCACAACATCGGAATCGTAGCTTTCCCCGATGCCCAGCGTGTCTGCCTGCTGCTTGAGGGTATCGGCCAACATCCGTATCAGCCCAAAGTCCTCGGCCCCATCGCGCATCGCCTCCCAGCGCAATGACGGCCATATTTGCGTGATGTCGTCGGGATCGGGGTAGATGAGGCTACCTGAACCCGGCCGTCCACCTGCCTTCTTAGGGCTCGCCGGAATTTGCAACGGATCGCCCCGACCGTACAGCAACACCGACCACCAGCCGGTGTGCTCAAGGTCGTACATGGCAAGCGTCCAGCCCCACAGGCGCATGTAGGCAGTGGGGTTGTCGAGGGCATAGCGGTTATTGCCATAAGCGCCGACTTCCTCGCCGAGTGCTTGACGTTCCCTTACGATACTCAGCAGAGACGGCTTCATGACGTTCTGGCGCAGATTCACCGTCCAGATGTCCACCAGGCCATAGAGCTCGGGGCAGGGAGTGGCCCCGCCGGCGACCGCCTGTTTCAGGTCAGGCGCACCGGCCTTGGCAATTTCCAGAAGCTGTTTGTACGTGTCTATCTCCTTTATGTTGGGCTCATCCCACAGGTACATGAAGGCTCTGTCCAGCCAGCCCTTTTCGCGCAAGTGAGCGGCCATTTTCTCGCAATACTTCGGGAAAACAGTATTGAACTGCGGGCTCAGTGGCTCCAGTCCCAGCCACTTGGTGAGGCGCGTCCTGGGGCCTTCCTCTTGACGCAGGCGCTTGCGCAGTCCTATCGGCGGGATAGAGATTTTGCCCGCGCCCTGGCTCAATGCACTCGCCATCGCCTCGTCAAAGGCGGCGAAATCTATCACGACATCGTTGTCCTCCTGCCGGACCCACTCCACATCGGACAGTGCCCTTGCCAAGGCCCAGTCCTGGTAGCATCCGTGGCTATAGACTTCAGCAGAGAGCACCGACTGGAGCGCTTCCAGTTCCTCCCCTGCAAGATTGCGGGGCAGACGGACATGTGCCATGGTCGGCAGCCAGCGCTCGCGCCCCAGTGCCAGGTCCGCAACATTGATGTGCAGAGGGATATCCACACCGATGCCGTCAAGATGGATAGTGCCAGTGTATTGGCCGGCGGGCAGGTCTTCCGATATGTGCACGCGGATGAAGAATGCACTGTTCTGGCCGGGGGTGAGACTGAGCGTACCAGCCGCCTCCAGCGGGTCGGGATTGGGCCCGGCGACGGCGTAAGGGCTGCTCAATGCTGCCAGCGGCAAGTCAATGTCGCGCACTGCGAAGACGGCAACTTCATCAGGCGCAATGGCGCCCGGGCCATCCAGCCCATTGAGTGATGCGCTCACCTCGGCGGCTTGCTTGCCCCGCAATACAAGCTGGAAGCTGGCATATTCGCCTCTGACCGCTGTGACCACAACCGCCTGAGCCTGCGGCGCGTCGGCCGGGCGGCTCTCGGCATAGACACGGGCGGCGGGGGAGACCTGATAGACCGCAGCGTCAGGACCGTCATGGACCAGCGCGCGGGAGGCGAACTCCGTCGGCGGCGCAAAGGCCTCCGGGGCCTCGACAATTTGCAGGTCATCTACCAGAGCACTGCCTGGCCCACCGACAATGCACAGCAGGCCGAGCCGGTCTTCGCCGTCCAGTGTGGCAAAGTGAACCTGGCCGCTTTCCCAGTCAGTATCGCCGGCGAAACTGGTGCATTCGAAGATAACCGCGCGCTCGCCACAGCGCACCCCCCATTGCAGCCGCCCGTCGAGCTTGATGCCGCGGACCTTGTAGCTGAAACGGTAGCTGGTGCCCGGCTGCACTGGTATCGGATGAGCCAGCCAGCGACCGCGCTCTCTCGCGGCAGCGGTGATGCTTAGAGCCTTGCCCTGCACGGTATCCGCGACCACCTCACCACCACGCCACCTGACAACGCTTTGGCCCTCGAAGTCCTCCTGATACACCGCATCAGCGGCGGTTCCTACGACTGGCAGCAACAGCAGGAATAAGCAGAAATACCTGCGGATAGACATGACACGTCCCCCCTGCATTCTGAGGATGATGTGTGCTCATGCACATTGACGAGTCGGCGGCAACGATATTTCGTAATATTGCCGCGAAGTGCCGGCCTCACTCCCGTGCTGTGTGTTCCCATTTGCAGGTGCACAGGGAAGGCTATTCGGCGAATACCTCTGCCTCGCGCAGGAAGCTATCGAGAAACGAGATGCGCACATAGCGGGCCTGGCGCGACTGGCACTTGAAGTCGTGGTTTGCCCCGTCGCCCTGGCCGAACTCATGCGTTCCTATCTCCGCGAATTCCTCGCCATCGGTTGACAGGCTGACTGTCACGGTCCTGGTGCTGCCACTGGCGGAGTTGTGCACAACGACACGGGCAACCTGCTGCACCGTCCCCAGGTCAATCGTCGTCAGCTTCGGGTACTGCTCACCACAGCCGGTTGCATAGACGCCGGGCACTTTGTCGCTGTCCTTGATGCCGTCGGTGAGGCCCGCGCCGTAGCCGGACCGGTTCGGGTCGGTCTCAATGTAAGGCCGTTTGTGGGCCAGATTCCCGCCTGGCGCGGGCAGTTCGGGTGCCTCTACAGGCCTGCCGATTGCCGCCGGAGTTGCGTACGGGCTCATCGCAGGCTCAGCAAGCGGCAAAGACATCTCCCCCGGTGGCATTGCATCTCCCTCCAGCAGACGCGCCAGTACCGGGTAGATCGTCCGGGCCAGGAACTCGTGCCCCTGCGGGTTGGGATGACACCCGTCCGTCGTCATCGCCGGCAGGTCCGCACCCAGAAATGCAGCCTCCGCCCAGGCCGCGAAGTTGTCCACCAGCGGCACCTGGTCTTCTGCTGCCGCCCGCCGACAGGCAGCCACATATTCAGTCAGCCTGTAGTTGGGGCCCTGCTCGGCGTAGGGGCTGCGCATCGCATGCTGGTGGGTGTGACACAGCGGAATCGTAGTCATCAGCACCGGCTTGACGCCCGCCTCACGCAACCGCTGCACAATCGTGTGCAGGTTCGCCTCATACGTCTCCAGCGGCAGCCGCACATCGGTCTTACCTGCGTCAATGTGCGAATCGTTGGTCCCGTACATGACGCACACATACTCCGGCTTCAGCGCGATGACGTCCTTGTCCAGTCGCGGCAAAGCCATGTCAGTGCGCTCCCCGCCGATGCCGACATT
>JALGTY010000435.1 GCA_029821145.1 Candidatus Zipacnadia bacterium | reverse complement strand
TGGCAGCTTCAAATCGTATCAGTTACGCATCGGCAGGCGCGATAGCTTCCGCAAGCTGGCTGCAGAGGCAGAGATCGCCCGCAGCTACGGCCTGCAGATAATTGGCCATCTGCCCGGGCCCGACTTCGACGAATCCGGCCGCCTGCACAACGAGGCCGATATGTCGGCGGCGACTGACTTCTGCCTCCAACAGGGCGCGGCGTTGCTCATCCTCCATCCCACCAAGCTGCCGGCCGATGTCATCTGTGACCACTACGGTCGCCTCAACATGAACCGGCCGGCAGTACCGAGAATCATCGAGAAGTATGTGGAGATGGTCGGGCGGATGGAAGAACTGGGGCTGCCGGTGGCGCTGGAGAACAACTCATCCAAGCAGCGGCGCACGACCTTCGGCGGGCTGCCCTCGCACTTGACGAGTCTGGCCGATCCGCTGCGCGAGCACGGTCTCAGCCCGGGCTTCTGTTTCGACATCGGTCACGCCAAGGCGAGTGTGGCCCAGGCGCAAGTATCCGAATGGATGGCCGCGTTTGGCGACAACCTGCTGGCCCTGCACCTGCACACCGGCGACCCGCAGACACGCACGACCCACGAGGCGATTGACGAGCTTTTCTCGACGACGCGCTGGTACGGCTTATCCGCCTGGCTGGCCTACAAGCAGCTTGACGTGCCGTGCCTCCTCGAAGTCTGCACGCCCGAAGACGCGCTGCAGTCCACCAATGCCCTGCAAGAATTGCCGAAGGCGTGCAGTTCTGCGTTATAGCCGCCCACCAGGCTGTTCAGCGGACGCCCCAAGGTCAGCCGCGTTTTGGGCCAAGGGCCTATTCGTGGGAACTACTGGTCTCGTCAATGGCGGGGAGGTTGGCGGCGTCTATCTGGGTCAGCGCAACCGTGTAGCCCGACTTGTCATTGGCGGGGAAATAAAAGCCGATGCGGGCCGGCTCGCCGGTCAGTGAGCTGGCTTTGATCCTTCTGTTCTTAACGATCTTCTTATCCAAATAGATGTCCAGGTCCTCGGGAACGGTGCGGACGTACACGTAATCCCCCTTAACCGACAGTTTCAGCGTGCAGCTTTCGCCGGCCCACTTGCCAGCCTCTTCCACACTGAGCGCCCGCGTATAGTCCCCGGTCGGGCCGAAGGTGGTCCTGGGCTCATGCTCGAAATCGCCGGGCGGATGGATGCTGATCTGCACGTGGCGATTGGCGGCGGCCACCAGGTTGCCGTCCAGCACCAGCACCTTGACCGCGAGGCCTTCTTCGAGGGGCGGCAGCTCAACGGCGGAGGCGGGCTGTGCTTCGGCCTGCTCACCCTCTGCCACCTGCTGTGCAGGGGCCAGCAGGCAGGAGCGCAATAGCAAAACCGCAACGATCACCAAGGCGACTGCCGCTGCTCCCAACAGCGGCTTGATTCGCTGCATGTCGAACTCGCTGGCCCCACGCGCTCGGGTTATTGCAGCGGGATATAGCTCCTCGGTTATCTCCTGGTGCGCCGGTGGCACTGCGGCGGCTTTGCCACGCTCCAGGTGGCCGAACTCCACGCAGGCGACTGTAACATTATCCGGCGTGTCAGCCTCTATGGCCTCTTGCACCAGCGCCTCGCAGCCTTCCTGCAGCGTGCCGGTCGTCCTGAGCGTCTCTGCTATCTCATCGGGGCTCATGACCTCGGTCAGCCCATCGGAGCACACCAGATAGATGCAACCGGGCTCCAGTGGAATTGCGAGCATGTCGGGGTCCACATTATCCTCGAACCCCAGCGTGCGAGTTACCTGGCTGCGCATCGGTGAACGCGCGGCTTGTTCCTCAGACATCCGCTCCTCGCGCACCTGCTTGGCGACCCACGAGTGGTCCTGGGTTATCTGATGAATACCGGATTCATTGATCAGATAGCCTCGGCTGTCGCCGATATGTGCCACAAGCGCGGTATCGTGGGTCAAGCCGACCAGTGTAAGGGTGGTGCCCATGTCGTGCTGCGAGGCTTCGGCCTGCGCCTGCTGGTAGATGCGCAGGTTGGCCAGTCGCACCGCTCGGGCCATCGCCTCCGCCGGTTCGCTATCGCCCAGCTCTTCCACCAGAGGCGAGCTGTCGGCGGTGCGGAGGCTAAGCACCTCGGTGACTGTCTCTATCGCAATGCGGCTGGCCACATCTCCAGCCGCGTGTCCGCCCATGCCATCTGCCACTCCTGCAAGAGCCTCGAATTCCCATAGGTTCTGCTGCCCTTGCAGCCGCACCGCGACGGCTTCATCCTGGTTGGCCCGCCTGGGACCGGTCGCCGTGCTGCTGGCAACCGTTATGTTGTCATCTGTGCCTGACATTTGTGTTTCACCTGATTTGACTGCAGCCATCTCGATTTGGGTGCGACCGGCCTCAGCGGTCCAGGCCCACGCAGCAGGGCACTACGTATTCGTCGCCGACATTGACGAGGTACTTGTACCCGGCATCGAAATCCTTCGTGTCCTTGAAGCCCCAGATTATGGTGATGTCTCCGGTCGAGATGCCCTCGGCTGTGACGGCCCTTATGTCGTAGGTGGTGTCTATCGGCACCTCATTCTTGAAATGGATTGTCTGGCCGACCAGGCTGGCATCCTGCGGCAACGGCGGGTCAAGAGATACCAGGTTGCTCTGCTCCGCGACCAGCTCGATATCACCGTAGCTCAGCAGCGTCGCATTACTCATGCGCATAAGCTTGATCTCGCTATTGACCAGCCTGACCATGCCAAACTGCCCGTCAAACTCGATACCGCCCTCGATCTTGACCTGTGTCCGCTCCTCACAGCTTATCAGGATGTCGGTTGTCCCGTCCAGCAATTCCACAGCTAGATGAACGGTGTCGCATCATACGGCTCCAGCACGGTAACGAATTGGCTCTCCATGTCTTCGCCCAGGCGGCTCTGGAGCAGGTAACGCAGCCGGCGGGGGGCGCCGCGTTTGTTTTGCGGCGGATCGCCACTGCACAGGGCGACCTCATCGCAGGGCGTGAGTGCATGCAGGCGCAGATGCGGCTCTTTGCCTTCCTTGATGCGGCCGCGGAGATCCTCGCATTTCCAGTCAACTGTGTAGCAATCGCTCACCGGCTGCTGAGTCCGCTCCACGTCATACAGGTACGTAAAGCCGCTCTTCTTGTAGAAGTCGCCCTGCTCGCCGTCGAGGGTGGCGAACTCCACATCCGGTCCGGCGAAGGTGCCGGTTGCCTGCTTGGTCAGTTGTATTCCGCTGACCGTGGCCGTCTCGGCGGGACCGTGGTATGAGAGACGGTGGTTATTGCCGCCGCGGGCGCGGAATACGTCGAAAACGTAGCTGTCAGTCTCTGAGATGTCCACAAGCGCCACCGTCCGCCGGTACGTCTCGATCCCACTATAGGCCCGTTTCGCGTCCACATCCATGACCCGCAGCGGCGGCTGAACCGCAAACAGCGTTATCTGCCCGCCGGCATTGTAGTTCGCCTTGTGGTCATTAATCAGCAGCGTGTTGTGACTGATCGTGCTGGCGGTCCACGCATGACGCTTCGGCCAGCCGCCGGTGTACTCCGGATAGCCCAGTTCCGGCAGCATATCCAGGTTCTTCGCATACAGGCCGATGTTGAGATTATCCGAGTGGGCGTGTCCCTTCCGGTAGCCGTAGTGTATCCACAAGGCACGGCCATCCTGGGGCTGTTCGGTCTGCATGTAAGCCTGCCCGTAGCGCCCCAGATGATCGCACTTCAGCGTCGAATCAACGCTCTTAGCGACTTCGGCGATCTCATTGGCCAGTGCATCGGGCTCCTCTTTGTATATGTCGTTAGCTGTGCGCAGCCGCGCGGCATTTTCACCGGCATACGACCATGCCAGCGCCGCCAGTTGCGGGTCCTTGAACAGCCGGTAGCCTGTCGCAAAGCTGGCTGCACTGCCCAGTCGTCCCCAAGTTCCCGCCGCGCCGCAGTCGCCGATGTTGGGGAGAGCCGCATTCAGCACCATCAGCCGCCTCTCGATATTGAAGCACTGCCTCAGCTTCGGGAACTCCGCCACCAGGTCATGGCCCTCATAGTCCGGATACATCGCCAGAAGATCCGGGAACTGCTGCGCCCGACGCACCCAGCCAAGCCCGTAGCCGCCGTTTTCTCCACCCATCCCATCACGGTCTATGCCCTCTACCAAGATCCATTGCAGCGGCGTCTTGTAACTCCGGTACTCGGGGAAGGTCGGATCGAAGAGGTAGTCCAGCCACTCATTGGTTACCTCGGGCCGGTCCAGAGCTACCGCAGCATAGATCACGCTCACATGCGTGCCGCCGATGTTGGGTGCGATACGCCCGTCCTTGCACGAGATCAGTATCTCCATCACCAGATCGTCCTCGATATGCTTGCAGATTGCCTCGATGCTGGTCTTGTCCCCAAGGTCGTACTGCTTCGCCTTCTCCGAGCAGAACTTCACCAGCTCAGCATCATCCTTCAACCCGTCGAATATCTTATCATACGCGGAGGCCAGCGAGTTCCCCATCGAGGTCTCCCAGATGCAGCCTAAGATGCGTCCCTGTCCGCCTCCGCCGTGGGAGTGCTCGAAGCCCATGTCGGACAGCGGCTTGAAGTCCATGTCAGGATAGACATCGGCGATGCGGTCGAGCATCACGGCGGCTTTGTGAGCATATTTCGGGTCCGAAGTCAGCACATACGCCTGCACAAACGCCCCCAGCACCCGCCTTATGTGCGACCAGTGTATCCACGAGTTGTAGTAAGCGATAGGGCGGTGCTTCACGCCTTTTTCATCAAGCATCCCGTAGCCGTCATCTACGTAAACCTTGTGCAGAGGGTCCTTAGGGTCGGGATGATCGGCATTGAACAGCAGCGACTTATCTCCCAGTTCCCGCTGGAAAAAGCCGTGTTCATCCAGCGCGCTCTTGTAGAAGGCCCAAAAATCGTTCTTCGGATAGACCTCGCCGCAGCTAGGGCACTTGAGCTTCCATGCGCCGCCGGCTTTCCACGGGTAATTGCCGTATGGAAAGATATCGTTACCACAGTTCGGGCAGCCGGCCTCCTTGTTGGTGTGGATATCGCGGGGCAGCCACTGGGAGGGTATCATCTCCCAGAGCTCGTCGTCCGTCATTTCCAGATACGACGCGGCTCCGGATATGGCGCTGTTCTGTGCATTTGCCGCCCAGTCGAACTTCTCGACATTGGCCAGCACATTGGCCCGCATTTCTGCGGTTATGATCCTGCTGCACTGTTTGGCATGCACCATTGAGGCTACGGAGAGTAGGAGCACGCTCATCAGCAAACCAACCATAAGTTTCTCAGCCATCGTGATCCCTCCAAGGGTCAGTCAAATGTCACTGTCTTCGCCGCTAATTATGTATTTCGCCCGACTCTGGCCACAACCTGCCCGTGATCGGCCGCCTCCTCACCGGTCCAGGCCCACGCAGCACGGCACCGCATATTCGTCGCCGACATTCACCAGGTACTTGTAGCCTGCCGCAAAGTCGGAGGCGTCCTTGAAGC
>JALGTY010000434.1 GCA_029821145.1 Candidatus Zipacnadia bacterium | reverse complement strand
GCCTGTCAACGTGTTCGCGCAGCTTGAACGCTTCTTGCCTGAAGGTCCGCGTCGATTCGGTCACACAGTCGCCCAGCATCACTGCCGAATCGAAGATTGAGATTTTCGCTTCCGCTTCCGGCACCCATTCCCCGCTGATATGGACTATCCGCTCAGTCATCAGGCCCTCCGGCAAATTGTGCAGATGGCTATGTTGTCAACAGTAATTCGGCGTGCTGGTTTATTGATGTGCGGCCACGAATTCCTCCAGCGCCTTGACGCGGTAAAAGTCGGCCACTGGCCGCCGCCACGTGCGCAGCACTTTCTGGTAGCATTGTGTTGCAGCGGAGGTATCGCCCAGGTACTCGTGGGTGCGACCCATCAGGTAAATGGTTGGCTCGTACCAGATGCTCGATTGTTTCATTACCGGGCTCTTGAATTGCCTGAGGCTGGCACGAGCTTTTGCCGCATCGCCCGACTTGGCACAACACGCCGTCTCCAGGGCCTGCACGAAGGTTTTGGTCTCTTGCGCAACCTTCGCTAGATCGAGTTGTTCGACTAGTTGTGCTGCGTCCTGATATTGCTCGGCCTCGAACATTACAAAGCCCGCAACCGCTTGCGAGGCGCTATCCGGCCCTGCCAACTTCTTAATCATACCCACAGTCTGTTCGGCCTTCCCCACAGAGCAGAACCATTCTAGCAGCACCTCTCCGTCCTCAGGCCCGAATTCATCACTCTGACCCAGCTCAATTGCTTTCTCCAGCATTTGCTCTGCCTCAGCCATTTGATCGTGCAGTGCTAGCGATACTGCCGACTTCGCATGCATATTCCAGGCCTTTGGCGCCAGATTCAGCGCCATTTGGTGCTGCCCTTCGGCTTCCCGCCCGCGCTTCTGCTCTTCCAGGAATAACGCATAATTGCTGCGTAGATAGGCAGCATTGTTATCCAGTTCAATCGCTTTCAGAAACTGTGCTTCTGCCTCTGTCGCTCGGCCTTGGGCGGCCAAAAAGGAGGCGTATTCACTATGTCGCGAGCCCTCCCACGGCTCTCCTGCGGACTTCTCGATAGTCTTTACAAACTGCTCTTCGGCCTCCTCAATCCGGCCTTCTCGCTCCAGAAACGAGGCATAGTCATTGTACAGCCAATCGGTGTCGGGATCGCGTCTGATGGTTTCGCGGTACTGAGCCTCTGCCTCCGCTATCTGGCCTTGGCCCTCCAGAAACGAAGCATACTTATTGCGCAGCCAGCTATCCTCCGGGTCAAGTCTAATAGCTTCGCGGTACTCGGCATCGGCCTCCTCGATCTGGCCCTGGTCCTCCAGAAACGAAGCGTAGTCACGCCGCAGCCAGACATCCTCCGGGTCAAGTCTAATGGCTTCGCGGTACTCGGCATCGGCCTCCTCGATCCGGCCTTGGCCCTCCAGAAATGACGCATAGTCCTTCCGCCCCCACGCGTCATCCGGGGCCAGTCTGATGGCTTCGCGGTACTCGGCATCGGCCTCCTGATTGCGGTCCTCATCTTCCAGGAACGAAGCGAAGTTGCTGCGTAGTCCGCTCTCCTCCGGGCACATTTGAATGGCCTTGCGGTATTGGACCTCTGCCTCCGCCGGCCGGTCGTGCTCCTTCAGGAAGTACGCGTAGCCATTGTGGGTCCAGCAGTCGGCCGATTCCATCTCCGTCGCCCTCTTGTACTCTCCATCGGCCTCTTCGACTCTGCCCGCCTGGTTCAACGCATCCGCCAGGTCACTGTGAAGGCTTGCCATCCAGGGGGCGCAGGTAATTGCTGTTTGATACTCCACGATCGCCTCCTCAGCTCTGTCATCCGCCAATAGCACTTGACCCAATGTGTTGTGAGGGTTCCATACTGTTCCATCCACAGCGATCGCTTTGCGAGCGTGTTCTTCCGCCACTTCAAGCTCGAATCTCATGTAGAAACCCCAGGCTAGGTTGTTGTGTGCCCAGAAGTGATCGGAATTCAATTCAATACATCGCTGGTGCGCGGCTATTGCTTCGTCTTCCTCATCTCGCTGGTCGTGTACCCATCCCTTCTTGAACCACGCCTCTGCGTTTTGCGGACTAAGTTTCACCGCGTCATTTACGCTAGTCAGCGCGTCCTCCAGTTTGCCAACCTCCAACTGGTCATCTGCACGTTGCAGCAGTATCTGCACCCTCTGCTCCGTCGTCTGAGCGAATGTCAGGGAGCAAATGACAGCAGCCATCAATGTCAATGTAACCGCTATCGGGAACCGTTTTAGGTTCTTCATTCCTATTGCCTCCTAAGCGTAGTGCGCGGGCCAATTGTGTTTCCGTCAAATCGCAGGCCACCCACGCTTTCACCAATATGATATTCTCTTGCCACAGCCCCAATTCCTGTCACAGCAACTGCATAAACTCCCCTTGCCGCGCCGGGAACTTGCTCGCCGTCGTGTCCGCCATAGCCTTGGCGGAGGCGGAAGTCTTGGCCGATTATCTGATTTTCCCGCCCGGCTCGCGGGCACCTCCATAGCTCTGCAGATGACTCTTTGTCCAGGCGCAAGAAAAAACCCCTGCCGGGTGTCCGGCAGGGGGCTCTTGTACCGCACTTGCCTAGCGCTTGGCGTAATAGTAATTGGTCCAGTCGCCGAAAACCGCTGACTTCGACACCCACTTGGCGTGCCCGTCACAGAATGCGTAGTTGGACCCCTCGTTGTGCCGGTCCCATTTCTGCCGGTCCCATTTCACTGCGTACCACAGCGTTGTCTGTGTTGGCAGATACAGGAAATAGTTGCCGCCATCGGTCTCGCCGGTCATGAATGTCTGTGCGGGATACGTAATCTCAGACAGCACATCCGCGCCCTGGCCATATCCCCAGGCAGGATCGCGCAGATAGTACCCGTTATAGCCGTAGCTGAGCCCATAGCTCGCTCCGTATGCCTCCGGATTGCTGGGGCATAGGCGGATCTGTTCGTTCTTGATGTACGGGAGCAGCAGTATATGCCAGCGCGTCCCCCAGCCCGGGCTTGGCACCAGGATGCGTAGGGCGTACGGTGGTATATTCTCGTCGTAGTCCTGCAGGTACATCTGCCACGCCAAGGCCCATTGCTTCTGGTTGTTTAGGCAACTTGTCTGCCGCGCCTTTTCCCGCGCTCTTGCGAATACCGGGAAAAGTATCGCCGCCAGGATCGCGATAATCGCGATCACCACCAACAGCTCAATCAGCGTAAATCCAGCTTTACTCCTCATACGATCGCCTCCTCTAGAATCGACACAATGTCAACAGCCTCCTACCACAAGCATACCACAAATTGGGTCTGTTGCAACAACTTCTTCGCCCCCCCCGCCGCGTTTTTCCTGCTTATCTTGCGTAACTGTTCACGTTGGGGCGTTAGAAGAGCGGACAGGCAAGGCAGCAGGTGGCGACTCGCCCTCAAAAGTTTATCCTGGAGGACAGGCATCCACCTGACCTGAGCTTGCCGAAGGTTGCCTGTCCATGCCGTTGCTGTGCGGAGAGATCTCGACAGGCTAGGAAGCCTGTCGTCCAGGAAGACTAGCAAGAGGGGGACTGTCCCCCAGGTATGATTATCGCGTGGCTCAGGCTTTCCAGCCTGAGCAGGCCTTTTAGTTGTCGCATCGGCTTGCCCGCGCCCTCTCACCTCTGTTGCCGTTGTTGTTCTCCCCTCTCCCTGCGGGAGAGGGGTCGGGGGTGAGGGCAGCCTTTGCCGTTCTCCCCCTCCCGTGTCGGGAGGGGGCCGGGGGAGGTAGGCGCCTTTGCTAGCCGGCAAGAAAAAACCCCCGCGCGGGTGCGCAGGGGCTAATCTCATCAAATCCATGCAGCCACGGGGCTTTAGTCGTCTTCGATGGTCCAGTTGGGCCAGACGACGCCCGCCGAGCCGCCGACCGCGGTGCGCTTACCCCATTTGGCGTGGCCGTCGCAGTACCCGACGTTCAGCCCGTCGTTGTGCCGCTCAGGCAGCGTCGTGTACGAGGGTGTGTCGCCCCAGCCTTCCCAGGAGTACCATGCCGAGTTGGAAGAGTTGTTATCCAGCACCAGCACTGTTTCAGAGGGCCTGTCCATCTCCGCAAGCGGCTGCCCCATCGGAGGTGTGTAGCCATCTATGCTGCTCCAATAGCTGTAGTTGACCGCGTACCCGTAGGTCCAATTCTTCTTGCTCGGGCACGTGAAAATTTGATTGTTCTTGACGTACGGTATGACAACACTTATCCACGTCGAATCCCCGACGGTATAGCTGTCACTGTCGTCGAGGTCGTAGTAGATGCTCATCATCGTCTCGTCGTAGTCCTGCGCGTACATCATCATTCCCAGGACTTGCTGCTTCACATTGGACAGACAATTGCTCTGTCGGGCCTTTTCCCGTGCGCGAGCGAATACCGGGAAGAGGATGGCGGCCAGGATCGCGATGATGGCTATGACCACCAGGAGTTCAATCAACGTAAAACCCTTGCGCATCTTTCCCATCTCCTTTTCATTTCGTTTTCTGCGTGGCATGTCCCTGTGGCCGCCACACAGCTTGCACGATGTGGTACTACATACTAATACTTCTTCCTTGCCAGGTCAATACCTCCTTTTGACTGGAATTTCTCTTACTTGTCGCATGGCTCACGTATCCGAAAAACCGCGCACCTCGGTCATCTCAAAGCTTCGCGTGGCTCAGGCATCCTGCCCGAGTCCGTTGCCGTTCTCTTTGCCGTCGGAGGGGCCGTGCCGAGCGAACGGTTGTGCCGTTGGGTGCAACCGTTCGGGAGACCGGCCCGCGCCCTCCCGCGTCACCTCACTCGGCCATCCCAGGAGATCGCGTGGCTCAGCCTTTCCAGCCTGAGGATGTCTTTTCTATCTCGTGGCCCGCGCCCTCCCGCCTCTGTTGCGGTTGCCGTTCTCCCCTCTCCCTGTGGGAGAGGGGTCGGGGGTGAGGGTGCCGTTCTCGTAGCCTTGCGGAGGGGCCCGGGTACCCACTCCGAAGGAGTGGGTGAGGCCGGGGGTGAGGGCAGCCGTTGCCGTTCCCCCCTCTCTCTGTGGCGGGTACCCACTCCGAAGGAGTGGGTGAGGCCGGGGGTGAGGGCAGGCGTTGCCGTTCCCCCCTCTCCCTGTGGCGGGTACCCACTCCGAAGGAGTGGGTGAGGCCGGGGGTGAGGGCAGTCGTTGCCTTTGCCGTTGGAGGGGCCGTGCCGAGCGCAGCGAGACCGGCCCGCGCCCTCCAGTGGGTGAGGCCGGGGGTGAGGGCAGTCGTTGCCTTTGCCGTTGGAGGGGCCGTGCCGAGCGCAGCGAGACCGGCCCGCGCCCTCCCGCATCGCCTCACTCGACCATCCCAAGAGATCGCGTGGCTCGGGCATCCTGCCCGAGTCGGTTGTCGTTGCCTTTGTCGTTTTCCCCTCTCCCTGTGGGAGGGGGCCGGGGGTGAGGGTGCCGTTGTCGTAGCCTTGCGGAGGGGCCCGGGTACCCGGGCCCGGGTACCCACTGCGCAGCAGTGGGTGAGGCCGGGGGTGAGGGCAGTCGTTGCCTTTGCCGTTGGAGGGGCCGTGCCGAGCGCAGCGAGACCGGCCCGCGCCCTCCCGCCTCTGTTGCCGTTACCGTTCTCCCCCTCCCGTGTCGGGAGGGGGCCGGGGGGTAGGTGCCCTTCCCTTCCGCAGTCTAGTACTTCGGGCTCCCGTCCGCGTACCAGCACACGTCCCTCGGCGGATGACAGTAGTTGACAGGCCCCAGATAGATGTCGTTGACCGCGATAGTGTGGAACTTCGCATGCCCGTCAAGGAATGCCAGGTTCGCGCCACCGTTATGCCGTGCCGGGATGAAGCGGCTGGGGTGGTAGGAGTAGTGCATATCCCACGCGTTGGAGCAGTGGTAGTCGGCGTAGCTGCGTGTCCAGTCCCCGTCGAACATGATGATCGTCTCGGCCGGATACTGCACTTTGGCAAGTGCTCGTATGGTGGAGCCGTATGTCGCTGCGTTAGAGTTCATCCCGTAGTCAATGCTGCTGCCGCACGCGTGCGGATATCCGGTGGCTGCCGGCGGGCACGTCATCACTGCGCTTGGGCAGTTCCATATCTGGGTGTTCTTGATATATGGCTCCAGGAATTCCCACCAGGTATTACACACGCTCGGACAAGGCGCCGAAAGGTAGCAGGGAACTATTATCTCATCATAGTCCTGCGAATACATCGCGCATGCCAGCGCCATTTGCTTGACGTTATTCAGACAACTTGTCTGCCGCGCCTTTTCCCGTGCTCGGGCGAACACCGGGAACAAGATCGCCGCCAGAATCGCGATTATCGCGATTACTACCAACAGCTCAATCAACGTAAATCCTCGTCTCATCACACTACCTCCTCTATTCTGATTGCACATACCTCAGCCACTCCTCTATTCTGATTGCACATACCTCAGCCACATCTCTGCAATCTACCATATCACACTGTACCCCTTACAAGCAAGACTTCCCGCACAGGTCATATTTCAAACTAATTCTTCCGCCTCTGCTCACTCCCCATGTGCAAAAAAAGGCGCCTCCGAAGAGGCGCCTGTAGCGCATTGCCTTGTCTGTGCTGTGTGTATTACAGGTGGGCGTCGGGATACCAGTAAACGCCGTCCGAGGCATTGGGCGGATGGCCCCACTCGAACTCAACACCACAGCCGAGATCGCTGCGCATCGTGGTGCGGATCTTGACCCACTTCGAGTGCCCGTCGGCGAACGAGATATTCGCCCCACCGTTGTGCCTCGGCGCTGCAAACCGGCTGCAGTGGTGACTGTCGCAGAAGAACTCCCAGGAGTTCGAGCCGGTGTAGCTACAGGGCGACCCCTCTGACTTGCAGTCAATCCACACTCCGGTTTGAGACGGGTATTCGAACTGCGCCAGTGAACTATTTCGGAGCCGCGCGTTGTAGCCGTACCCGATGCTCCCATAGCCGTCACCTCCGGCGCTAGGGCAAGAGAACACCTGGTAGTTCTTGACATACGGATCGAGGTATCTCCACCATGTGACCAGCCCTCCCGATGAGCCCATGTACGTGTAGGGCACTTGCTCGTCATAGTCCTGCACGTATTGCATCCACGCCAAGCCTAGTTGCTTGGTGTTCGACAGACAACTGCTCTGGCGGGCCTTCTCCCGGGCCCGCGCGAACACCGGGAACAAGATCGCCGCCAGAATCGCGATGATCGCGATCACCACCAACAGCTCAATCAACGTAAATCCTCGTCTCATCACACTACCTCCTCTATTCTGATTGCACATACCTCAGCCACATCTCTGCAATCTACCATATCACACTGTACCCCTTACA
>JALGTY010000433.1 GCA_029821145.1 Candidatus Zipacnadia bacterium | reverse complement strand
TACAACGCTGTAGTAGAGTAGCCAAATCTCTGAGCAAGGACCGAAAGGAGCCGTAACATGCCATTTGGACAGATCCATTACAACGCACCAGGTGACACATTCGAGGAGTTTGTCGAGTATGTGGCTGACACAGGGTTCGACTGCATCGAGGTCATGATTACCGACGTGTGGCCGAAAGATGCCGAGTACAATGAAGACCTCGCGCATGAAGCGAAAGCGCTTCTCTTGCGCACCGAGGGTGGCCAGCCCAAGGACGAGGTGCCCGAGGACAAATGGGCCGAGGCGATCGCCGGATGTCTGAAAGCGTGTCTGCCCTTCTGCCAGGACATGGGCGTGAAGATGGCTGTGGACAATCACGGGGTGGTCTCCAACGACCCGGCCGTGATGCTGGGGGCTCTGGAGATGGTCAGCTCACCGTATGCCGGCTCTAACCTCGACACGATGAATTACCGCTGGTGGGGCAACGCCGTCGAGGACCTGCCCGGGATATACAAGGACATCGCGCCCTATGTATTGCACACCCACATGAAGGACGGCACTGGCTCGCGTGAAAACTACCAGGGCATAGCACTGGGGCAAGGCGAAATCCCGCTGCAGGTGGTGATTGACGAGTTGGTGGCAGTGAACTACCAGGGTGTCTGGTGCGCCGAGTGGGAGGGCAAGGGCGACAAAGGTGAGGGCTACGCCGCCTGCCTGGCGTGGATGAAGGAAAACTGCCCGGGCTAGCCTCTGACAAGCGTGTCGGCAAGACAGAACACACCGGCTACTACAAGGAGCAGGTGCTGTTACTTGCGCCCGTTTCGTTGAGGAGGCTAGCATAATGTGGCAGCTCACGTTTTGTATTATCACGGTCGCAACGCTGTTGGCGTGTGCAGTACCCGGGCTTTGCCAGGACCAGCCACTCTTGGTGAAAACCCATCCACGGCTGTTCTTCACCGAGGATGACCTCGACAGGATCAAAGCTGCCGAATACTCCAACGATGGTCTGCTGACCCTGAAGGAGTTCACGCTTACGTATTTCGGCGGCAAGAAGGTTACTTTCCCGTTCCCGCCGACGATGCCAGGCAAGATCGAAGAGCCACCCGGATTTGACAGCAAGTCCTATAGCCATTACCCATATTGGACGGGTCTGTCAGGCAACATCGAATCCCATCTGAAGGCACTCGCGCTCAGTTACGCTTCGACGGGCCGCGAGGAGTTCGCCCGTAAAGCCGCCGAGTACTGTCTGACACTGGTCGGCTGGGAGGTCTGGACCGACCCCGATTATCATCCAAATCTCAGGCCGTGTCTCGATACCGGCCATATCACGCTCGGTGTGGCCATCGCCTATGATGTCTGCTACGACGCATGGACGGAAGATGAGCGAAAAGAGGTTCGCGAGGGGCTGTTGCGGCTGGGGTTGCGGTCCTTGTACCAGGAGACAATTATCCCTGCGAACCAGAACTCCGACGCTAACTGGGACATTCTGTACAACGCCGCCGTCGGCACAGGAGCCCTCGCTATCGTCGGCGATGACAAGGCTTCTGACGAGGAGGCCTGGGCGGCAATCGAGCAGGCGAACACCTATTTTCTGCGTCTGCTCGAGGCCAAGATGACCTCACCCAACACTGAGGGCCTCTCGTATTCTTCATCTCTGAATCACGGGGTGCGCTTTGCCGATGTGCTCAAACGTGTGACGGGTGATGAGAGCTTCTTTGAGCACCCATACGTCCGCGACTATATTCCGCGCTGGACGGCCTACTTCATGTCCCCCGATGGCAAGGGTTGTGTTAATTTCTGTGATGCCGGTAGTGACACCAGCTATCCTAAACCGTTCGCCACACTATTGAAGGTAGTGAACAACGTCTATGAGGATGGGCTGTCGGGTTGGCTGCTTCACAAGATGAGCATTGGGGATGGGAAAAGCTTCGAGGGGATCATGTATGGTAATCCTTCTCGCACCGTATCCCCGCCACCGGCAGACTGGCCGAAGTCTGTGCTGATGGAAAACATCGGCTGGGCAGCGCTGCGGTCCGGCTGGGAAAGCGACGATGCCCTGCTGGCCTTCAAGTGCTCCTCGTCCAAGCACGGCCACGATCACCGCGACGCGGGTAACTTCATCATCAATCACGCCGGAACCTGGCTGGCCACTGACCTTGGCTACGGCTCCTTCCGCAGCAAAGTTGAGGGAATATACTCTCGCGGTACAGCCGGCCACAACTGCATCCTCATTGACGGGGACGTTCAAAAAACCAAGGCTGGTACGGTTGAGCGGTTCTATACCTCCGACGCGCTGGATTACGTGCTGGGCGATGCGACGGCATGTTACGAAAAGGGCCTCGTCGAAAAGGTCAAGCGCCATATCATCTACGTGAAGCCTGATTACTACCTCATATACGATGAGCTGGCCTCCGCCGAGCCTCGGCAGTTTCAGTGGCTGCTGCACGCCGACAAGAACGCCCGCTGGCAGTGGGACGGCGAGGAGCCGCAGCAGGGCCAGAATCGAGACATTCAACGTTTGACCATTCTCAAGCCGAAGGCCGAACTGGACGCCCACTTCCTCGCCCCAGCGCAGGTACAAGCCACATACAAATGTTGGCCGGGCACGCAGGCGAACTACCAGCCGTACATGACGATAACTACGCCCGACAAATCCGCGCAGACAAGTTATGTCGTCGCCCTGGCACCGAGGCGCATCGCCGGCGGCGAACTGGCTAACCCTGATTTCGCCTGGGGATTGCACGGATGGTCGAAAACCGCCGTGGGTGAGTCGCAGGTGGAAGTGAGCTTCGACACGGAGGTGAAGCACTCGGGCGAGCAGTCGGTCAAGATGGTCGGCCAGGTGGCGGAGCGCGACCGCACGCTACTGGGTCAGTGGTACCTGCCCGCCACCGAAGGAGCGCTGTACCGGGCCAGCATCTGGACCAGGACGCAAGACTTGACCGGCAATCCACCTATGATAGACCTCACGTTCTACGACGCCAACCGCAAACACACGCCACCTGCATCTGCAGCCAGGGGGCGCGGCTCTGATGACCTTCCGCGCCGGTTACAATCATTGTGCCGGCACGATGTGGTTCGATGAGGCGGAGCTTGTACAGGTGGAGCCGCCGCAGATAACAGAAGAGCCGCTGCAGTGGAGCTTCGCCCTGCAAGGCGATGCGCTCGGTGGAGCCTTCGCAGTGCGCGCCACAGCCAAGGGCCGCGAGGATGTAGTCGTGTGCAACTTCACGGGTCAGCCGGCAACCATCGCCGGCATCGAGGCTACTGCACCCATCATCCTGCGGCGCAGCGAAGGTGGGCAGCAAATCGTTGATGTGATAATGGAATAATATTGACATCAACTAACGACATTCAGTTGCTCGATAGAGATTCGGCGTTGAGTCGCCCCAAGCGGCTTGTATGCGCGGCTCACAAGCCGCGTGGGCGCCCTGACCTCTGCTTGCCGAAGGTCCCCTGGCCCCTTGCTCAAGATACGCCTGCGCAGACTCAATCGAGCACGAAGCGCTTCGGGTTCTTGGCCACGTATTGCTGCAAGCGCTCGTCGAGTGCGGCAGCCACCTGCGGCTCGTCTCCGATGATGTTGGCGGTCTCACCAGGGTCGGTGCGCAGGTCGTAAAGCTCGCGGCGGGGCAGTGAGTTGAAGAACTCCACGCGGTCCCTGCCGGTACGCTGCGGCTCGCCACGCCAGGGCGGGGCGTTCAGGCCGGAGATGTCGAGGGGCGTGTGGTCGTCCTGATGCTCCGCCGTGCCACGCCGGAGGTATTTGTACTGCGCCGTGCGGACGCCCACTTCGGTTGCCACCCAGGTGCCATGCTGCTTCAGGTTGCCGCCGGTGAGGAAAAGGGCGTCGTGGCCGGTGTCCTGCTGACCGCGCGCCGGCGGCAGCCACGATTTCCCGTCAATGGCTGTGGGCGGTTCCAGACCAGCCATGTCCAGCATGCTGGGCATCAGGTCGTGGTGCCCGACGATCCCGGGAACTCGCGTTTCCGGAGCACAGCCGGCGCCGGCAGGCGGCTTGAAGATCAGCGGCACCCCGCAGGTCGTCTCGTAAGGCTCCCGATGTTCGAAGGGCGCGTTGTGCTCCTGCATGTCCTCCCCATGATCGGCGGTGACGATGATGGCG
>JALGTY010000047.1 GCA_029821145.1 Candidatus Zipacnadia bacterium | reverse complement strand
TGCATAGGAAATGCCGGAAGATGAACTGGCGCGATAGAGCGACGAAGAAGCGGCATGTCGGGCTGGAAGCCCGACCTACGCGAAGGGAAATAGATGTGAACCGCATTGCAGAGGAAATGCCGGAAGATGAACTGGCGCGATAGAGCGACGAAGAAGCGGCATGTCGGGCTGCCCTTCGGCCCTGTGGCAGGCTCAGGGCAGGCAAGCTCAGGCTAGCCTGTATTGTTCATGAGTGAAACGGAATAGCTAGGAAAACTCGACAGACAGGCGCCTCATGGATACATAGAGCGGCTTTTGCGAAGTGGCGCAAAATGACGCACTGTAATCAGTCGAACGACCTCGGGCTGGAAGCTGAGAATGCTGTCGCATTCTCACCTGAGCTTTGCAAAGAGCACAAAGCTCAGGCCGAGCCACGGGCTTTGTGAATTACTCGGGCTGGGAGAAGCCCCACCAGCCTTCGCTAAAGCTACGGCGGACAAGCCTACGGGAAGGGAAATAGATGTGAACCGCATTGCAGAGGAAATGCCGGAAGATGAACTGGCGCGGTAACGTGCGAGAAGAATAGGTGTGGAGCGGACGGGCAGTAGGCAGGTTATGAATATGGTTGTAGATACGCTTACGAAAAGATATGTACGCGCGCTCTACGCCGAGGCGGCCGCACACGCCGAACAAAGCCCCGTCTATGCGCAACTACAGGCAGTGGCAGAGACGGCGCGTGTCGAGACGCGATTGTTCGATGCGCTCAAGCACCCGACACTGCCCATCGAGGATAAGGTCGGGATGCTGCTGAGGATAGCAGGGGCTGATAAACGGCCCACAGCAAGCTTCAAGCCGTTTTTGCAGTTGGTACTGGGCAAACGACGGGTGCGGGTACTGGAGGCAGCCGCGGACTGCTTCCTGGAGCTGTGGGATGAAGACCGGAACCTGGTGCGGGCAGAAGTAGTGTCCGCCTTTGCACTTTCGGAGCGAGAGCAGACAGAACTGAAACAGGCACTTGCGAGTTTGACCAACTGCAGCATCGAACTGGACCTTACCGTGGACCCCGCGCTGGTCGGCGGCGTGACCGTTCGCATGGGCGACCGGCTGATTGAGGGCAGCGTGCGTGGGAAGCTGAAGAAGCTGTCCGAAGGGCTGCAGAGGTATTGAACTTGAGCGTGAGCCTCACTGATTTTCGTCCGTTCTCCCAATATCAAGTGTCGGCAGCTGTGACAAAGCATTGAGGTGAAACGCCGTGCAAGGCAGGCCTGACGAGGTCTCCGCGATACTCAGAGACGAACTGCAGAGACTGGAAAGCCAAGTGGAAATGGTCGGAGTGGGCACCGTCATCGAGGTCGGTGACGGGATCGCGCGCGTCTATGGTCTTGCCGATGTGATGGCTGCCGAACTGGTCGACTTTCCGGGCGAACTGATGGGCATCGCGCTGAACCTGGAGGAGGATAATGTCGGCTGCATCCTGATGGGCCCGTACGCTCATGTCAAAGAGGGCGACCAGGTGCAAACCACTGGGCGGATCGCGGAGACGCGAGTGGGTGAAGAGCTTTTCGGGCGGGTGGTGAATCCGCTGGGCGAGCCGCTCGACGGTAAAGGGGCGGTAGTGAGCAAACACACGCGGCCACTAGAAGTCAAAGCACCCGGCGTCGTGAAACGGCAGCCGGTGAAGGAGCCGCTGCATACCGGCATCAAGGCCATTGATTCGATGATACCTATCGGGCGCGGGCAGCGCGAGCTGCTCATCGGCGACCGCCAAACCGGTAAGACCGCTATCGTCATTGACACGATAATCAACCAACGGGACGGCGATGTTAAGTGTATATATGTCGCAATCGGCCAGAAGAGCTCCTCGATTCGGCGCACGGCCGCGATACTTGAGGAACACGGGGCGATGGAGCACACCTGCATAGTTGCAGCAGCGGCATCCGATCCTGCAGCGGTGCAGTACATCGCGCCATATGCAGGTTGCACTATCGGCGAGCACATTCGCGACAACGGCGGCCATGCGCTGGTGATCTACGACGACCTGACCAGACACGCGAAGGCTTACCGTGAAGTGAGTCTACTGCTGCGGCGTCCACCAGGGCGGGAGGCCTACCCGGGTGACATCTTCAACCTGCACTCGCGGCTACTGGAGCGCGCCGCGAAGCTCAGCGAGGCAGAAGGCGGGGGTTCACTGACCGCACTTCCGGTAATCCAGACGGAGGAAGGCGACTACTCCGCCTATATCCCGACGAACTTGATCTCGATTACTGATGGCCAGATATACCTGGAGCCGGAGCTGTTTTATGCCGGTGTGCGTCCGGCTATCAGCGTCGGGTTGAGCGTCTCGCGCGTCGGGGGCAATGCGCAAACGCAGATGATGCGCAAGGTCGCGGGGCGGCTGAAACTGGACCTGGCCTCATACCGCGAGTACCGCGCTTTCTCACAGTTCGCCTCTGAACTTGACGAAACGACCCGCAATATCCTCAAGCGTGGGGACCGCATGACGGAAGCACTCAAGCAGGACCAGTACGTGCCGATGGCGATCGCCGAACAGGTCATCGTCATATTCGTCGGCACCCACGGGTACTGGGACGACATCAAGTTAGAAGCGATTACTGATTTGGAGGCCGAGTTGCTCACCTTCATCCACGAACGGTACCCGGAGATAGAAAGCGGGCTGCGCCAGACGCAGCAACTGGAGGACGAAATGGCGGAGCGGCTGGCCAAAGCCATCGGGGATTTCAAGACCAAATTGGATGAGCAATACTTCGAAAGGGAACAAGATACAGAGCGGCCCAGCAGTGAGACTGAGGGTGTTGAATAGAGCCGATGCCTGCGAATCTGCGCGTCCTGCGCCGAAAAGTACGCACGACCGAAAACATCGGGCAAATAACCCGAGCCATGAGCATGGTGTCGGCAGTGCAGTTGCGCCGGGTGCAAGAGGGCGTCGAGCGGCGACGCGAGTACTTCCGGCGGCTGAGCGAAATACTGGCGCGCATCAGCGCCAGCGAGACGCCGATCTCACACCCTTATCTGCGCGAGGCAGGCCCACAACGGCGAATCGGGCTGGTGTTGGCCGCCGGCGACCGTGGGCTGTGTGGCAGCTACAACGCTAACGTGTTCAGAGCGACAGACGAATTTGTGCGTGGCATCGCCTGCCAAGTTGATGTCATGGCAGTGGGGGCCAAGGCAGTCGCCTACGCTCGTCGCAGCGGCTGGAATGTTATTGGGGCCTACTACTCTCTGAAGGATGTGGAGGAGACTGAAAAGGCCGCCCAAATCTGCAGGGAAATCCGTGAACACTTCGACGCAGGCAGCCTCGACAGCTTGCACATTGCCTATACGCAGTTTGTGAGCATCTCGCGACACGTACCGACCGTCGAGCAGGTGCTACCGATTACACACGATGTAGCAGAGGCCGAGGCGCCTGTAGAGTATATCTACGAGCCCGATGCCGCCGAGCTTATCAATACGCTGCTGCCAATGGCGGTGGAAGCGGAGTTGCGTTACTATCTGGTGCAGTCGCTCGCCTCCGAGCACGCGGCACGCATGATCGCTATGACGGCCTCTGCGGATAACGCCGAAGAGATGCGGGACAACCTGATCCGGCAAGTTAACCGCGCCCGGCAGCAGAAAATCACCAACGAGATACTTGAAGTGGCAACGGGAGCGGAGGCTCTGGGGCATTTGTAGGGCAGACTGGGGCTGCCCTTCGACTTCGCTCAGGGCCTGCGGGAAGCGCGAGCGAGGCAACAATCGGCGGCGACAGTCCCTGAAGGGACAGTGCCCTATCCTGGATTATTCGTGGGTGAAATGGGAGACTTGGTAAGATTGGACAGAAAAGCCGTCCATGAGCACGCAGAGCCGTTCTTGCCAGGTAGCGCAAAATGACACACTGTGATAGGCCAACGACCTCGGGCTGGAAGCTGAGAACGCTGTCGCGTTCTCACCTGACCTGCGCTTGGCGCAGGTCAGGCCGAGCCACGCGTAGTGTGAATTGTTCGGATCAGCACGCGAACCTACGCGGAAGATACATCAGAAAGGCCGGAATAGATGGCGACAGGTAAGGTCACGCAGGTGCGAGGTCCGGTGGTTGACATGCGCTTCTCGGCGAATCAGCTCCCGGAACTGCTCACCGCCATCAAAATCGAGGTCCCAGAACGTGAGATTGATTTAGTTCTGGAGGTAGCACAACACCTCGGCGATGATACAGTGCGTTGCATCGCTATGGACAACACCGACGGGCTGGTGCGGGGCATGGAGGGCGAGGACACCGGTAGTCCGATCGTTGTTCCGGTCGGGCCGGAAACGCTCGGGCGGATGTTCGACGTGCTGGGCAGGCCGATAGACGAGCAAGGCGCAGTGGAGACGCAGAAACGCTGGCCGATCCACCGCGAGGCCCCCGACTTCGAAGACCAAAGTGTGGCGGAGGAGCAGTTCGAGACCGGCATAAAGGTGATTGACCTGCTCTGCCCCTTCCCGCGCGGCGGCAAGATCGGCCTGTTCGGCGGGGCCGGTGTAGGCAAGACCATTCTCATCATGGAGCTTATCCGTAATGTCGGCACGGTGCATGAGGGCGTGTCAGTGTTCGGTGGTGTGGGGGAGCGGACTCGTGAAGGCAACGAGCTTTACCTGGAAATGAAGGAAGCCGGGGTGCTGGAGCAAACCTGCCTGGTATTCGGGCAGATGAACGAGCCGCCCGGGGCCCGCCTGCGTGTCGGGCTGAGTGCGCTGACAATGGCGGAATACTTCCGCGACGACGCCGGCCAGGATGTACTGCTGTTCATTGACAATATCTTCCGCTTCATCCAGGCGGGTTCCGAAGTTTCCGCACTGCTTGGTCGGATGCCATCGGCCGTCGGCTACCAGCCAACTCTGGACAGCGAGATGGGTGAGCTGCAGGAACGGATTACCTCTACCCTCAAAGGCTCGATCACCTCGGTGCAAGCCGTGTATGTTCCCGCCGATGACTATACGGACCCGGCGCCAGTAGCCACCTTCGCGCACCTGGACGCCAGCATCAATCTGTCGCGGGAACTGTTCGAGCAGGGGATCTATCCGGCGGCCGACCCGCTGGCCTCGACGTCACGGCTGCTGGACCCACGCGTCGTCGGCGAGCGGCATTACCGGGTCGCTCGCAACGTTCAGCAGATATTGCAGCGCTACCGGGACCTGCGAGATATCATCGCGATTCTGGGTATTGACGAGCTTTCCGACGAGGACAAGCAAACGGTCGCGCGCGCCCGACGCATCCAGCAGTTCCTTACACAGCCGATGTTTGTAGCCGAGCAGTTCACCTCAATACCGGGTGTGTACGTGCCGGTGGCCGAGGCGGTACAGGGCTTCGAGGCAATTCTGAGCGGCGAGTATGATGCTCTGCCGGAGGACGCGTTCCGGATGGTGGCCACAATTGAGGATGTAGGCAAATAGCAGGGAAGCGGCCAGGTGAGCCGGCAGTTGCTATGAACAGCGAACTGATAGTTGAGATAGTGACCCAATTCGGTGTAGAATATGAGGGGCCCGTTGAGGGTGTAGTTGTGCCTGCCGCGCTTGGCTATTTGGGTGTCCGGCCGGGACACGCTCCGCTGTTGACCAGCCTGGCCACCGGCGTGGTGACTCTGCATACCAGTGCCGGAGACGAGTATGGTGCCGTAGCCGGCGGGGTGATGGAGGTTTTCGATAACCGGGTGATGCTGCTGGCGGACGCGGCAGAAATAGCCAGCAAGATTGACATAGGGCGAGCGCAAGAGGCGATGCGGCGGGCCCAAGAGCGTCTTCGGGCCGGTTATCGGGGTCCCAAGCCAGAGGCCATTGATGTGGACCGGGCCAGACTGGCTCTGGCCAGGGCGCTCAACCGCTTGCACGCCGCCGGGAAAGCTGGTATGCTGGGGTAGGGGCAAGCGTCCGTCCGCCGGTATTGCAGGAAGAATTCGCAGCCTGTACGCAGCCATTGACGAACACTGGGAGGGAGTTATCGTGGCAACCATCAGGATAGATGGCGGCAATCCCCTTTTTGGCGAGGTGACAATCAGCGGCTCTAAGAATGGAACGCTGCCGCTTCTGGCGGCCTCGCTGCTGATTGAGGGCGAGAGCGTCATCGAGAACGTTCCCCGCATAGACGACATCAACTCAATGATTGACATGTTGCGTGCACTGGGTGCCAAGTGCGAATTCATTGAGCACTCAGTACTCAGTATTGACGCAACGCACATAACCTCAGTAAGCGCCCCGTACGATCTGGTTCGAAAGATGCGGGGCTCTTTTTATGTGGCGGGCGCGCTATTGGGACGGTTCGGTGAGGCGGAGGTCCCGCTCCCGGGCGGCTGTGTCATCGGTTCGCGGCCGGTTGACTTCCATCTCAGTGGCTTTAGGGCGCTGGGCGCAGTCGTAGAGGAACGACACGGTGTGATGCAGGCACGTGCTGAGAAACTGACAGGTAGCCACATGTATATGGACAGCCGCTATCGCAGCGTCGGCGCGACCGTCAACGTGATGCTGGCGGCCGTGCTGGCAGAGGGCGTGACAGTAATTGAAAACGCCTCGCGTGAGCCAGAAGTGATCTGCTGCCAGCAGTTCCTGCAACAAGCCGGGGCCGATATCCGGGGGACAGGCACCGACATTATTGTGATTAGGGGCGTCAATAAGCTGCACGGCTGCCGGTTCCGCTCTATTCCTGACCGCATGGAAGCCGGGACTTTCCTGCTGGCATGCGGTGCCGCGCGCGGTGACGTGACCGTGCGAGCGGTGGAGCCACGGCACATGGGCGTGGTGCTTAATCTGCTGCAAAGGGCAGGCTTAAGAGTGGAAAGCGGGGCGGACTTTGTGCGCGCAATTTCGGACACGCGCCCGCATGCCTTTGAAGTGACGACCGCTCCTTACCCCGGCTTCCCGACCGATCTGCAGCCTAATGCGGGGGTTCTGGGTGCGGTCGCCGTCGGGACCACGGTGCTACAGGAGGCGATCTTCGAGGGCCGCTTCAACTACATAGATGAACTGAAGCGAATGGGTGCCAATATCCAATTGAAAGACAGCGTGGCGATTATCAGAGGTGTGCCGAAACTGTACGGTGCACCGGTCGAGGCCAGCGACATCCGCGCCGGATCGGCTCTGGTGCTGGGCGGGTTGGCTGCAGACGGCTACACGGAGGTCAGCGGGGCTGAGTTCTTGGCTCGCGGCTATGAGGATCTCGTGGGAAAGCTGCAGAAGCTCGGTGCCGCGATAACGAGTACGCAAACCGCAGAGGACGACAAGGCACGGAATGCTTGGCATCGGTGAACGTATCGGCATTGACCTGGGCACTGCCAGTATCATCGTATTCGCTCGCGGCCGGGGTATCGTGGTCCGCGAGCCTTCTGTCGTAGCTATCAGCGAGCAGACCAAGCGGGTACTCGCCGTCGGTCATGAGGCGCGGGAGATGCTGGGGCGCACGCCGGGCAATATCGTCGCGCTCAGGCCGCTGCGGGATGGGGTGATAGCCGACTATTCTATGACGCGGGAAATGCTGCGCTACCTGATTCGAAAGGCGTGCCCAGCTTCCGCGCGATTTCTCAAGCCCCTCGTTGTAATCTGCATCCCCTCAGGTGCTACAGCCGTCGAGGAACGAGCCGCGCTGGAGGCGACGCGGGCGGCTGGAGCCCGGAAAGTTATCCCCATCGAAGAGCCAATGGCCGCAGCTATCGGTGTCGGTCTGCCGATCGCCAGCGCCGGCGGCAATATGGTCGTGGACGTAGGCGGCGGTACTACCGATATCGCGGTCATTTCGCTGGGCGGTATAGTGGTCAGCGACTCGCTGCGTGTGGGAGGTACAATGCTGGATGAGGCGATCACGCGGCACATCCGGCATGTGTATAACCTGGATATCGGCGAGCGGACGGCTGAGACGATCAAGCACGAGATTGGCTCGGCGTTTGAGCCGGAAGAGGAAGAGGAGATGGAGGTGCGCGGCCTGGATATCGTTTCCGGCCTGCCGAAGACCGTAGCGGTAAGCTCTCACGAGGTGCGTGAGGCGATGGCTGAAAACATCAACCACATCATCGAGGCGGTCAAGAACCAGCTAGAACGTACGCCGCCGGAACTGGCGGCCGATATTATCGAACGTGGCATCACCCTGACCGGCGGGCTGGCATTGCTAAACGGCCTGGACCGCCTGCTGTATCTGGAGACCGGGATTCCAGTGCACGTGCCCGAAGACCCGATTTCCTCGGTGGCAATGGGCACCGGCAAGGTCCTGGATCAGTTGGACATTCTGGAAAGAACTAGCGGCGAGTTCGCGTCGCGGCGAGGGTTGCTGTAAAGACCGGAGGTCGCGATGCGAGGGCTTAGTCCTGCGCGGCCTCGGCCTCGTCCTGCAATTGCTTGAGCTTCGTCAGCGCCTCCAGCGGCGACATCGTATCCAAGTCCAACTCCCTAAGCTTCTCCACCACCGGATCGCGCACTCCCTCGAACAACCGCAACTGCACCGTGTCGGCCACCTTGCTAACCGCTTCGGCGCTCGGGCCGGCTGCGATGTCCTGCTGTTCGAGGGTACGAAGCACTTCCTTGGCCCGCTCGACCACCGCATGAGGAAGCCCCGCCAGCCGCGCCACCTGAATGCCGTATGAACGATCCGTGCCGCCAGGGACGATCTTACGCAGAAAGATTATCTGATCGCCCTCTTCCTTTACCGTAACCCGCAGATTCTTGACGGCCTCAAGCAGCTCCGCAAGCTCATTCAAATGGTGGTAATGGGTGGCGAAGAGCGTCTTGGCCCCGATGTTCTTTACGAGATATTCCGCCACCGCCCATGCCAGGGACATGCCATCGTAAGTCGAGGTGCCGCGGCCGATCTCATCGAGGATAATGAGACTTCTGTCGGTAGCGTTCTGCAGAATATTGGCCGCTTCGGTCATCTCAACCATGAAGGTAGAATGGCCGCTGGCCAGGTCGTCACTGGCCCCCACGCGCGTGAATATGCGGTCCAACAGGCCGACCGTAGCGGACCTGGCCGGCACGAAAGAGCCCATCTGCGCCATCAAAGCAATAAGCGCGACCTGCCGCAAGTACGTGGACTTGCCGGCCATGTTGGGGCCTGTCACTATCAGCAACTGATCGTTTTCGCAGTCGAGATGGGCGTCATTGGGCACAAACAATTCGCTGAGCAGGGCCTGTTCGACGACCGGGTGGCGGCCGTCAATAATGTCCAGTTCAGCGGAGGCGTTCACCTGCGGTTTGGTGTAGTTGTACTGCACCGCGGCGGTAGCGAGCGATATGAGCATGTCGAGTTCAGCTATAGCACGCGCGGTGGACATGATGCGGTCGCTGACCTGCGCCACCTGCTGTCGCAGGTTGACGAAAAGCTCGTACTCCAACTCCTGGCTGCGCTCGTCGGCGCCCAATATCCTGGCTTCCTGCTCCTTGAGCTGCGGAGTGATGAAGCGCTCCGCGTTGACCAGCGTCTGCTTGCGGTCATAGTCATCCGGGACCAGGTCGAGGTTGGGCTTGCTGACCTCGATGTAGTAGCCGAAGACCTTGTTGAAGCCAACCTTCAACGACTTGATGCCGGTGCGAGCGCGTTCGCGGTCCTGGAGTTGGGCGATCCAGTCGCGGCCAGTGGCAGCGCCGCCGCGCAACTCATCAAGCCCGGCATTGTAGCCTTCGCGAATAATGCGGCCTTCGGTTATCTGAACCGGCGGGTCCTCAACGATGGCACGTTCCAGCAGTTCGGTGAGATCCTCCAGCGGGTCAATGCGGCTGTGTATGTCATTGAGCAGTTGGGCGGCAGCGCTAGCGAGCTCCTCGCGAATCTGAGGAAGCTGCTGCAGCGAAATGCAGAGGGCGCGGAGGTCCTTGCCATTGGCGGTTCCTGCAGTGGCGCGGCTGGCGAGGCGCTCCAGGTCGTAGATTTCATGCAGTCGCTGCCGAAGCTGGTCGGCCAGAATGGTGTCGGCGGTAAGATCCTCCACGCCATCGAGGCGCAGATTGATCTGGTCAAGGCTGAGAAGCGGCTGCAGGAGGCCAGAGCGTAGCGTCCTGCCGCCCATGGGGGTCTCCGTCTTGTCCAGCAACTCCAGCAATGTTCCGCGCTTGCCACCGTCGCGCAGCGAGTGCACCAGCTCCAGGTTGCGGCGGGTCGCGGCGTCTATGACCATGAAATCGCTGGTGGAATATGTCGTCAGACCGGTCAGGCGTGGCATGGTCTCCAGTTGCGTGCTGTGGAGATAGCGCAAAGCCTGAGCCGCTGCTGCGACCGCCGCCGGCTTATCCTGGCATCCAAAGCCGTGCAGCGTGGTAACGGCGAAATGCTCCTGCAACTGCTGAGCGGGAGAGGAGAAGCTGCTGTCGGCCGGCGCGACGTTAATCGGCACCCCGACGGCATCGCGCAGGGCGGAGTATGCGGTTTCATGCTCGGCCAGGTCGGGACTGATCAGTACCTCAGCGGGCTGCAGGCGCACCAGCTCGTCAAGCGCAGCGGCAAAGGTCGGCTCGAGGCCCTTTGTCGTCATCTCCGGCAGCGTGGCCTCAACGGGCGGCTGGCTAGCGGTACGCGGATCAATTTGAGTCACCAGAAAGTCGCCGGTCGAGGCGTCAACAGTCGCCACACCATAGGCCTGGCCGGCCTGCTCAATTGAGACCAGGAAGTTGTGGCCGCTGTCGCCGATGAGTTCGTCCTCAAGCAGCGTGCCGGGTGTGACGACGCGGGTGACCTGCCGCCGCACCAGCCCCTTGGCTTGCTTGGGGTCTTCGACCTGTTCGCATATCGCCGCGCGGTAGCCCTTCTGGACAAGGGTCTTCAAATACCGGCCGATAGCGTGATGGGGTACGCCGCACATCGCTATGCGGCCTTTGTTGCCCATGCCACGGCTGGTGAGGGTGAGTTCGAGCACGCGCGCGCAGATTTCGGCATCCTCTCCGAACATCTCATAGAAATCGCCCATGCGGAAGAGTATCAGGACATCGGGATAGTCCCGCTTGGCCTGGGCCCATTGCCGGTACATCGGTGTCAACTCTGCGTTATTCAACATGCGGTGAAAACCCATCGGGTCTTGCGTTCAATACTTGCTGAGTGCTGGGTGCGAGTGTTGGCCTGCCTGCCGCAATCGCCTCGACCGTCACTTCAACAAGCTGCACAGTGCCGTCGGCGATACGCACCTCGCGTTTGTTGACCTCGGTGCGCGTATCAGGCCTGGCAGCGCCGGCGGCGATGGCTCTCTGTGCCGCCAGTTGTTCGGCGAGAGCTTCAGCGGCGGCGATGGCGTCTTCTAACTTGAGGTACTCGTTGCGCTGGTTGCGACTGTGGACCACGAAATTACCGAGCTCCCCGGGCCGCACCGTAACCGTCTCGTGCATGACCACCTCCGAGGCGGCCGCTCCGATGGCATTAGCGACCTCAGCGTGGTCGGGAATGATCAAGTTCGCCCCAAGGCGCTTTGCTACTTCCGGGAAGAACGGCCTGACGGGCGCGCCTATGGCGACGAGGTCCTGCAGATACTTGAGGCTTACATGAATGGGGTTGCCGTCGCTTTGTGACAGGGCGGCGTCAAGCAGCCGCGTGCACAGCGGACAGTCAGGGCCAGTGATGTCGTATGGCGGCAAGCCGTAGGCACAGGTCAGCACCTGCATGCACAGGCGGCGCACTATCTGCTCGCGCACCGCATCAATCACGGCCCGTTGATCTTCGCCATAAAGTTCGGCAAAGATCCGCAGGCCGTGGGCAGCCGCTGGCACATCCCAGGCAACAAATTCGCCGGTCACATGCAGGATGTCCGTGGGCGTCAAGGCGCTGCGCTGTATGTAGCCGGCGCTTTCCAGCTCTCCAATGCGCAGCAGTTGCGGGGATTGCAGGTCGAGACGGCGTGCCAGCGCGGTCCGGGACAGCGGGCCGTCGCGCAAGGCGTCCAGAGCCGCAGCGTCTCGCTCCGAAAGCTTGGTCCTATCTGGTGGAGTAGTCACGAACACGAAAAAGTCGAGTGCCCGGGCGCTGGTGGGGTCCACTATGGACAACGGGTCGAGGGCCATCAATTGCGTCCGAGCCGGCTCGTAGAATGCCGCCAGGTAACAGAGGGGTACGACGCGACGCGGACCGACCAACAGTCTGCGCTCGGCGTTGAAATCGAGATGGCTATCGCCGCCGAGACCGATAGTAACGATATCGGCCGCCTCGACGGCAGTCCGCCAGCCGTTGATGCTGGCCCCCTGGGGATGGATCTTCGGCAGGCCTCCAGTGATTGTCGCTGCGTCGGTAGTGGTGCCGCCCATGTCGAAGACGAGCGCGTCTTTGACACCGGTGAGGAATCTGGCGCCGACCATACTTGCCGCCGGGCCGGAAAGCACCGTCTCCACCGGCCTCTGCAGTGCGACCGCCTCATTGATGAGCGACCCGTCGCCCTTTACGATCATCAGTGGGGCCCGGATATTGCGCCGCCGCAGAGCCGCCTTTACCGCCACAATTAGCTGGTTGATGACCGCCAGCAGACGGCCGTTGAGGATTGCAGTATTGGCCCGTGTGGTGTAATCCAGCCTGGTCGAAAGATGATGGCCGCAGATGACCGGCAGATCGCACTCCCGTTCAATGAGCTGCTGCACCGTGTTCTCGTGCTCGGGGTTACGGACGCCGGCGTAGCCGCTGACTACAAAGGCATCCACGCCCTCGGCGAGCAAGTCACGTACTGCCTGGCTGACCTCGGCAGGATCGGGCGGCTGGAGCTCTCGACCGCTGATGGTCATCTGTCCGCGGATCTTGCGCAGCGACGGCCAGTTAATGGCCCCAGCGGGTGGATCGAACGGGGCCATAATCAGCACGCCCGGCCGGCCACCCTTGTCCTCCACTATCGAATTGGTCGCCAGGGTGGTGGAGAGCGCAACCATTGCGACCTGCTCAGCCGGCAAAGGCTCAAGCTGATCCAGCGCGGCCTGTATGCCGATAATCAGATCGTGCCTGGTCGTGAGCGCCTTGGCTTTTGCGATCACTCTATCGGCGGAGAAATCATACACGACTGCGTCCGTATAGGTGCCACCGGCGTCTATGCCGAGAGCCACAATGCCGGCCGGCTGGGAGGTCAGAAGCTCGGTGCGGGGCTCACTGTGCGGGGCCTTGTGGTGCGCTAGCGGCTCGCCCGGGTCAATTGCGGTCAGCAGGCGGTCGTCGCCGGTTATCGCCGACCTCTGGCCCGGCTGCAGCACCAGAATATCCTCGGCATCCCAGTTGCCCTGCAATGCGCGCTGCAGAATCCCGCAATCACCGGGCAGCCGTTCGTACTTCCAACCCATGCTCTCTGCCAGCCGGCGGGCGTATAGCTCATAGTCCTCCGGGGCATCGCGCACCGTGTCTATGTAGGCAGCGCGGGTGTAGTTGCGCTTCCAGCTATCGTGGAAATGCAATATGTAGGCCGCGGCATCTTCGCCGAACCGCTCAGCCCACTCGCCAAGGCGGGGGTCATCTTCGACGTCTCGCCGCGCTTGCTCGTCCATAGGAGCGTCCGTGCCAGCCCCGATCTTCTTATTGTACCATCCGGGGGTGATGTAAAAGGTCCCGGGGTGCTTGCTGAACTGCTCCCTGTACGCGGCACGGGAGCCGAGGAACAGGGTAATGCAGTCATGCACCCGCAGCAGTACGACCGGAATACTGCGCGCAACGATGCCCGACGTACCACGGCCGCACAGACCGTAACCGGCCACAATTGCGTCATAGCCCTGGCCCTCGGCCTCATCAATGGCCTGTTGCAACTGCGAACGCAGACTGTCAGGCTGCTCGTGCAGACCGGCGTCGAGGAAATGCAGATCTATCTCATTTTCGACCTGCGGTGCGAGCTCGGTAAGTTCCGGCTCGAACACCCCGCAGGCCACGACCTTGATGCGCATCAAGTTGTCTCCATGGTGCCAACGATGTCGGGCTCGAAAGCCCGACCTACTAGTCTTCCTGGACGATAGGCTTCCCAGCCTGTCGAGGCCTCTCCGAACAACAACGGCATGGACAGGCAGGGATGCCTGTCCTCCAGGATAAGGCTTTGGGGGCGCGTCGCCACCTGCTGCCTTGCCTGTTTCACTTTGCGAAACAGCCTGCGAGAGCTCCCCCCAATTACGACTAACGACGCCAGACCGTCCCCCTACAGCTTCAGTTGCCCAATACTTGCATAACTACTTTGAAAGACCCGACCTACGCGGAGGTTGATGAAATGTATGTTAGCTCGGCCTACTATTGGTATTTGGTGCGATAGGCCGCAAGAGCTTGCCACGTTTCGTCAAGTGCGTCAAGATACTTCGCGTGCCACTCGGACGCGATGGCGGAGGCTTGCGGGCGCGGTGTAATCTCCCTGCGTATGGTAACCATCTCGGCCACTTGCTCCGCTGAGTTGATGTGGCCTGAGCCGATGGCGGCCAGCATCGCCGCGCCATAGGCCGCCGCCTCGGATACCACCAGCATCGGCAACAAGTTGCGCCCAGAAATCGCTCTGCGCGCCGCCTCCGATCATGCGCACCTCGGCGATCTCATAGCCCATCTCCGCCATGGTCGCCAGTACCGAGGCGGTCTGTGTGGCGACCCCTCTGAGCAGCGAGAGGTATATATCAGCGCGGGTATGCTGTAATTGCAGACCGGCTATAGCCCCAAGCGCATACGTGCACCGCAGCGGCGGGCCGGAGCCGTAGAAATGCGGCTGGAACACAAGCGGGCTGCGTCCTGCCCGCTCTGCTTGCTGCGCCTCAGCCACCACGGTGTCATAGTCGGCGGCATCGGCGTCCGGGAGCTGCGAGAAGCTGTCGCGTGCCCAGCGCAGCAGCGAGCCGCCGGCATAAGCACCCAGAATAGCAATGCCTCCAGGCATGGCATGGCAGTAAGTCTGCAGCCGCCCGTGCGCATCAATGTGCAATTCATGCGCCGCGCCCAAAACCACCCAGGCCGTACCGGTAGAGAGCATAACAGTGCCCGGCTTGACGGCTCCGCAGCCGATGCCTGCCGCGGTCTGATCGTGCGCCCCGAGGACAACCAACGTTGCCTCGGGCAAGTTGAGTTCCTCGGCGGCCTCAGGTGTTAGATTGCCGACCGGGGTGCCTGACTCGGCAGCGGTGGGCAGCCGGTCAGGTTCTACTCCGACAATGGCCATCAGGGGGTCACACCAGTCGCGGGTGTGAAGGTCGAAAATGAGCGTGCGGGAGGCATTGGGCGCATCCACCATGTAGCGCCCCGTGAGCCGTGCCATGAGAAAATCCTGCACCAGGCAGAAGCGGGCAGCCCGGGCGAATATCTGCGGGTGCTCATCGGCCCACCACGCCAGGCTTGGGGCGGCGGCGTAAACCCCAAGGCCACTGCCCGTAGTCTGGCGCCATTGCTCCTGAGGCACCTGTTCCAGCATCCGCGTGACCTGTGCGGTGGTACGCCTGTCGAGCCACAGTCGCGCCGGCAGCAGGGGCCGATTATGGGCATCCACCGGCACCATCGTATCGCCGTGGGTCGAGAGGGCCAGGGCCACGGGCGGCTCCGCAAGCCGGTTGGCAACGGCCTGCGTAACCTGCTTGAGGCAGCGCCACCAGTCCTCGGCGTCCTGCTCGGCCCAACCCGGCCGGGGCTGGGTGTAGGCGTATTCTACGCTCTCGTCGCAGACGACCCGCCCCGCCTCATCAGCAACCAGTGCCTTGACTATCGTCGTGCCAACATCTATGCCCAGGAAATATGCCATCCTCAACCAGTGCTTTCCGCGGCGGTGCCTTGCTTGCCGGCTGCTTGCGTGTAAAGGTGTGTGAAGTGCGAGGCCACCCGTTGCATGCTGAAGCGCTCGATAGTCCGTTGTATGGCATCTTGTTCGTCGGTGAGTTCGCGGCCCGGGACGGGCTCAAGGCCGACAGTGTCAAAGTCTATGACCATACCGGATACCATCAGTTCGCGGTGGCTGAACCCAATATCGTCATCAAAGAGCTCGTCACTGTCGCGGGCGGGGACAGTGTCGAGGAATTCGGCCATCGCCTGCTCAAGTCCAGCCACATCATCTCGCGGGACGGTGCGCGCCTGCTTGATTTCACTGACCACATCCGGCAGCCCGCCATTCTCCGCGACTATGAGGGGAATGTTGTTGGCCAGAGCATGGACGGCGTAGCGGCGGGCCCCGGGATAGTCAGCCGGAATGACCAGAGCATTGAGCGAGGCAATTATCTCCACGATATCGGCGCGTTCGTCCAGAAACACCGTGCATCCGCTCAAGCCCAAATGATGCGCAACTTGGACGAAGTGCTCCGTCTTTGCCCCGTGGCCGATTGAGACAAACTCGACATTGGGCCTGAGGGCCATCACCGAACGCGCGGCCTGCAGGAAGCTTGTGACACCCGTACCCTCCGGCGGAGCCATCACCCCTACAATCGCGGCCATCGGGTCCAAACCGACCAGCCTGCGCTTGGCACCGGGCTCGAAATCCTCCCGCAGGCTTTCCAGCACAACCCCCTCCGGCACCACTTGCAGGTTATCTACGTTGCCGGAGGCCAGGCTAGCAAGCTGCAAGGCTTCGTAGTCAGATTGCACGACCACGACATCGGCCTCGCGCATCACCCAGCGAGCCGCCCTGACCAGGGATTGGCGCGCAAGCCCTGACCTTTGGACGAGGCCTGGCAAACCATAGGGGCTGCAGATAACGACCGGGCCGTTGGCCAAGTGGCGCCTTGCGAGAAGTGCTGTAAAGGCCGCCTGAAAGCCGTGGGCGTGCACCAGCGCTGTGTCTTGAGTGGACAGCAGACGCGCCAGCCGCCTGGCTGTGCGGATCTGCTGCAGCGGGTGGATATCAGTGGGCAAAGGCATCTGCACCCAGCGCGCTCTGTTCATGACCAGTCGGCGTTTGGTACGCGCGTCGAGTTCTCCGGCGACTGTGGTATGAAACCGTCGGCGGGAGAGACGGGAGATCAGCGCCAGAGCCTGGCCGCGGATAAAGCCCGCTCCAGAACGAAATATGTGCATTAGCTCTATCGGCTCAGACATAACTCACCGCAGGCTCCGATGAATGCGGATAGCCGACACCCGATCACCGCAACAAAGCCGCACTTGCGCTACGCCACCGTTCAGGGCCGGGAGTACCTGCCAGTCCAGCCACGCTGTCGCAGGTAGCGCTCGACCGCATCACTGCGGGCGGTATTTCCGGGGTGCGTCATGAACAGCAGGGCAAAGTCGCTAGGGTCCTTGCCCTGGATTTCGCTGAACTTCTGAAGTACCGCCAGGGCTGCAGTAGGGTCATAGCCCGCCGCCTGGGTGTATTCCAGTCCGATGCGGTCGGCCTCGAACTCCTTATCGCGCCCATAGTCCTGGAGCACCAGGGCGGCGACCACACCAGCTATCTCACCGGCGGTGTCCTTGCCAAATATCAATTGGATTACCAGTTCATAGCCCAAGGACCGTTCGATGCGACGACATGCGTGCTGGCGCGATATGTGGGTTACCTCATGGCCGGCCACCCACGCCAGTTGATTCTCGTCGTAGCCAAGGGCGTTGAATATGCCACGGTAGAAGTAGATGCGGCCGCCGGGAAACGCCACGGCATTGACTGCGTCATCAGCAAGGACGCGGAAGTCATACGGATAGTCCGGAGGCTCGGCGACATTCTCGATGCGCTGCCCGATGCGCTGCAAGATCCCGTTGCGGCGGTGGTCCCAATCGCGGCCATGCTCGCGCTCAAAGTCGTCACCGGCCTGTCGTCCAAGCCGGATCTCCTCGTCCCTGCTCAGCAGCCTCTTACCCTTGCAGCCGGCAACAGAGACCACAACCAACGCTACCAAGAGCCACAGCCACGCACGCGTAAGAAATACCGACGGTTTCATAAGGGCATTGCCCTCCCCTCTCAGGTCCGTCTGGTGTCCCATTATAGCATCGTGAGCATGAAATTGCTTGGGCGATTGCGATTACTTCCGGGTCTTTGGCTCGATTACCTGCCTGTGCGGCCGAAACTGGTTGTGGCGTGTGCAGTGGTTGCCTCTGGCTGCGGTTTTTGCTATACTGGACAGGTCGAATCTCGCAGAAACATATCCAGCTATAGTTTACACCAGAAGATGGCGACGAGATATGATACACATGGAAGGTGTCGGCCTGGTATATCCTGATGGAACCCGGGCCTTACGCTCCATAGATCTGCACATAGAACGTGGTGAGTTCGCTTTCCTTGTCGGTGCATCGGGTAGTGGCAAGAGCTCGCTGCTGGCGATGATCTACCGGGAGTTCGTTCCCACTGAGGGCCGAGTGATTGTAGCCGGGCAGGATGTGGCGGCCCTGCCGAGGCGGATGGTGCCGTATCTTCGCCGCCAGGTCGGAGTGGTTTTCCAGGACTTTCGGCTCCTGCCGGACAAGACCGTGTGGGAAAATGTGGGATTCGCGCTGGATGTGCTGGGCAGTGGTCGGAAGGAAAAGCACCACAAGGTTCCGATAAGCCTGGAGCTTGTGGGGCTTACCGAGAAGAGCGATGCGTTTCCACATCAGCTCTCCGGTGGCGAGCAGCAGCGCGTTTCGATTGCCCGCGCGCTGGTGAATGCGCCACCAGTGCTGCTGGCAGATGAGCCGACCGGCAACGTGGACCCCGACGTGTCGTGGGATATTGTCCAACTGCTGGCCAACATCGCCGAACGCGACACCACCGTTGTTGTGGGCACTCACGACAAATATATCGTTGACCGCATGCGCAAGCGTGTGATCAACCTCGTCCAGGGCACCGTGGTCAGGGACGCGAAGCAGGGGGGCAGCTACGATGGAACGTAGCGGGCTGGAGTTCATCCTCCTGGAGACCTGGACGGCGATCCGGCGCAACCTGCTGATTACCCTGGCCGCTATCGGCAATATGACGGTCTCGCTGGCGATACTCGGCGCCTTTGTGATAGGCGGTATCAACCTAGATTACATGGCCAGTTTGCAGGCGAAAAACGTGTTTATCAGCGTCTATCTGGAAGATGACGCCGATGCGGGTGATATCGAGGCTAAACTCTACGGCGATCTGCGCGTCAAAGAGACTGAGTTTGTCAGCAAGAAGCAGGCCCTGCAGGAATGGGCGGAGATGACCGCCGTTGATCCTGAGGCGCTTAAGATCATTGACAATCCATTACCCGACATCGTCCGCGTGAAGGTTGCCAACCCTGACGATATGGCTGCCGTGGCGGAACTGGCCGAGCAACTGCCGGGTGTGGAAGAGGCATCGTACAGCAGGTCGGTATTCGACAAGATCCTGGTACTGTCTCACGGCATCAAGGTCAGTGGTGTGGTGGTGGGGCTGCTACTGGTTGCGGGCACGATGCTGATCGTCAGTACGACGATTCGGCTCACCATCTACGCCCGACGGCGCGAAATACGCATCATGCAGCTTGTCGGCGCAACGAACTGGTTCATCAGAGCGCCGTTGTTGTTCGAAGGGGCATTCCAGGGCATTATCGGAGGCATGTTGTCCGCTATTGCGCTGACCATCGGCTATGTGTACTTGCACTCCTACCTGGCGGAGAGCCTGCAATTCATAAAGATCGTGTATTCGGCACAGTTCTTGACAGCATTTGCACTGGGGCTTATTCTGGCCGGGGCGCTTTTTGGCATAGCCGGCGCCTTCATTAGCGCAAATCGCTATCTCTCCGAGGCCTAGATACGGGAGCTTTGCATGGACAATACCACGGGCTTGCGGGGTTTTTGGATTATAGCGGGTTTTGTAGTTGCTCTGAGTATCTTTGCGACTACGGAGCAGGCCAATGCACAGAGCCGGTCGCAGTTACGGCGCAGCCTCAATCGCATTGAAGGGCAAAAGGCCGACGCCCGAAGGAGACTAAAGGCCGCCAAGAGCAAGCAGGTTACGTTCCGCAACGAGCTTGTCGAGGCCCAGCGGGACCTTGCGGAGGCAGAAAGACGCCTGAAGGCCGCTGAGTGGCAGCTTGAAAAAACACGCGTGACAATTCGCAGAGTCAAGCAGGAATTGGCCAACACCGAAGCCACCCTCAACCGTCACAAGAACGAAACGCAGCGGCGCATACTGGTCACTTTCAAGAGCGGCACACCCACCTATGTCGAGGTGCTGCTCAACGCGACCGATTTTAGCGATTTTGCCAACCGCGCCGACTTCAATGCCCGTATGGCAGCCGAAGACGCGCGACTGCTGCAAGCGATGCTCGACTACCAGAACCGCCGGGAAAAGCAGCGGGGACAGTTGCGGAGTAAAGAAAAAGAACAGGTAAGCTTACGACGGAAGGTGACCGAACAGCGCAACAAGGTCGCCAGCAAGAAGGTCGTCGCTCAACAGTTGCTGCACAAGGCCAACACCGACCGGGCCACCTACGAAAGACAGCTTGCCCAATTCGAGGCTGAGTCCAGGGCCATTGGACAAATGCTGGCCAGATTGGCCAGCGGCACGGGAGCAGGCGGAGCGTATCATGGCAAGTGGGCGGGGACCTTCGCCTGGCCGATGAGTGGCCGCCTCAGCTCGCCCTACGGGATGCGGATGCACCCAATACTGGGCTACAGGAAGATGCACACCGGAATTGACATCGCACGAGCCGGCGGCACCCCGATTAAAGCCGCCGCAGCCGGCCGCGTCATCTATGCCGGCTGGCGAGGAGCTTATGGCGTATGCGTGATCATAGATCATGGCAGCGGCATGTCCACGGTCTATGGTCACCTTCGGGCAGGCAGCCTGCTGGTATGCAGGGGTCAGAGTGTGAGCCGCGGCCAGATGATCGGTCGCTGCGGAACCACGGGCCGCTCGACCGGCAACCACCTGCATTTCGAGGTGCGCATTAACGGCAGACACGTCAATCCGATGAACTACCTATAATCCGTCACTTTGTGGAGGCTTAAGGCATAAAATGAAGCGGAACCTGTGTATAGGCATAGTAAGTGTGGTCATCGCGGCGTTCTTTTTTGTCGTGGGGGCTGTGATGAGCGCGCAAGTCTTGAGTGACGGCAATATGCTGGCATTCTCGGCCTCGCTGGCCCAGATAATACCCGGGGTCTATCAAGGAGATAAGGATTACGACATACCGACCGTCACCGATCTATCGCCGATCGCAACGTTCTGGCAGGTGCGGGAGAAAATCAAGACGCACTTTGTCGATCCTGTCGAGGATGACAAAGAGCTCACTTACGGTGCGATCCGCGGCATGCTGGCCGCGCTCGGGGACCCCTACAGCCGTTTCCTGGACCCGGAGGAATTCAAGGATTTCCGCACGGAAAGCGAGGGCCATTTCGACGGCATCGGTGCGGTCCTGGAGGCGCAGACCACCGAAAACAGTGGCCACGAGCGGGTGATAATCAGTTCAGTGATCC
>JALGTY010000432.1 GCA_029821145.1 Candidatus Zipacnadia bacterium | reverse complement strand
TTCAAGCCGTCGCCGTCGAGGTCGCTGAATTGCGCCTCAAGATTCGCGGCGCTCAAGTCGGCACCGTGCTCGGCGATGATAAGACAGTTGTAGCCGCCGGCCACATCACTGATCGGATACAGCACGTCGCTCTTCGTCTGTGAATGGAATCCGCCGAGCTAGCTTCGATCTGAGTATCCGATTGTGGCATTCGAACACAGGAACTTCATCTCGACACGGATCGCTCAGATCTGCTCCAGGCTGAGGTCATCGAAGTACGCGCTGCCAACAGAGCCGTGGCGCACTACGACCATGAAGCTTCTCGCGGGCTTGGAGACCTTGAATTCCCACGAGAACGGCGCCCACTCATCGGAGGGCGGCCACACCGGTGAATTCAGGTACTCGGACTTGCCCCCATCGGACAGCATGGAACAGTGCGATCCTGCATCGCCGCGCCGATAGCCGGAAAACACATAGCTCTCGCCGGCCTCAAGCTTGACGTTCTGATAGGCGCACAAGTTGAGCCGGCCGGCGATGCCTCGGATCAGCAAGCAGCGCTTGCCGGAGCGCGGCTTCTCCTCCACCGTGCGGATCTCGTACTTAGTCTTCTCGTCAGATGACCATGTGCCGATGCTCCAGTCCCGAGGACGCGGCGACCCGATTTCAAAGCCCGCATTAGCCAGCAGCGGTGCCGTGGAGAACTTCAGCGTAAAGGCGGCAATGTGGCCTTCGGGGGCAAGGTCACTGACTGCCACGGTCACATCATAATCCCTCCTGCCGGCAAGCTCCGCCAGGTCCACGGCGACACGCAGCCGGCGACCGTTGTCACTCAGCTTCGTCTGCGCGTTCGCCTGCAGTGGGAAACCGTTGCCCATCACCGCCAGTGACGTCAGGTCCAGTGCGCTTTCGTTTTCCACGAACTCGACCAGCAGCGTTGCCGGGGCCTTGCTGACGCGGCCCAGGTCAATCTGCTCGGCCGCGGTTTGTGCCTCGCCGTTGATCTCAACTGCCGCGATCTGCGGAGCGGCCTCATCGTCCAGTGCGAGCTTCGCCGGCGAGCCGAAGAGCACCAATGTCCCGCATTGCGCGGAGTTCGTCGCCTGGAAGCTGAGCAGGCCGCCCTCGATGGTCGCCGCCACGTCCTGCCACCGTCCGGTCGCGTCGAGGCGAAGGACCTTCGTCTGGTCGGAGCGTACCGGCACGCTGATGCGCGGCGCCGGTTCCTCGCCCGTAAAGTACAGGCGCGAGGGCCCGCCGCTGTCGAACCTGATTGCCACCGCGCACGGGCTGCCCTCCTCGATCGCCACCACCAGCTTGCCGTCATACTCGACCCATCCCGGACCGTTGGCGTATGCCCAGATGATGTGGCCGGCCGCTTCTCGCACCATCGCCGTCCGGCACGTGGAGGACATCTTCTCGAATGACGCCGGGCCCTCGCCTTCACACACAAGGGCGATGTCGCGGTGAGCGCGCGCCGTGATGGCCGCACACAACCCCCCATCAATCTGTGGTGTCTCGATGTCCGGCGGCGCGGCCGCGGTCGGATGCGGATACAGCACTACCAGGTAGCGGCAAGTGCTCGCCCGCCGCTCGGCGATGACAGCCCAGTTGTCATAGGAGCCGGTCTTGGGGTCCGCGCTGAACGGCTGCCAGCGCGACTTCTCCATCGGCTTCACACTGACCGACCCGGCGAAGACCGCATCAAGCGTCACGTCCCCGACTATGTCCGCGGTCGGGTCGTATCCGCTCCACGAAGTTCTGTTGCCATCAATGCTGATCCCGGCTTTGTCGCGCGTCACGGGACTGTGAAGCTGCCACTGGTACGTCTTCTGCTCGGCGCTGACGATGTCATCGGTGATGACGAAGTAGCGCTTGTCGGGAAACACAACGGTGCGGGTGTGCTCAATTCCCTCGTAGGCAGCGGTGATATCCGCGGCCTCGACGAAAGGCGCCGCCAACGGGTTTCTCAGCAGTCCCGGCGTCTCATTCACCGGCCCCTTGCCATCCACCAGCAGGCAGTTGTGCAGTTGTGGCGGATACAGCTCGTAGCTGACCCAGTGGTCGTAGCCGGCATCCACCGCCAGAAGCTCGCCGTAGGCATGAAGGGAGAAGCTGCCGACATCGCCGTGGCTATAGACCCGGTACGTCTTTGCCAGCCACGGGTCCTTGCCCTTCAGCCACATGCAGACCGCCCCTCGCGACCATGCGCTGCGCAGGTGCGCCTCCTGCGACACAGGGAAGAAGCGCGTAGGGTGGAAGGCGCGTTTTGAGGGCTTGACGGTATCATCGAAGAGGATCATGTCGCGCCAGGTCCCTGACCCGACGCTGCTCCACTCATCTATCGCCCAGCGGTAGAACTCCTGGTCCTCGATTTGGCCGGCGCCGATGGCCGGTCGCACGGCACGGACCACGCTGATGTAGTTGGTCGTGCCCAATCCCGCGCAGCGGCCGTCGGGCTGCGTGATGTACACCAGGTACTGCAGTGCATTACGCAATGCAGGCTCATCAAACAGCCATTTGCCGCAGTTCCTCTGGTAGTAGCGGGCAAATGTCATCATCAGCGACATCGTGAACGAGGCATAGCCCGGGCCCTCTATGTACATGCCGTCAGGCCGGAAGAACCGCAGGTTGTCCTCCTGGTGGATGCCGTCGAGGGCCCTTTGCAGCCACTCCTGCGGCGTGTGCGCGGCGTCCTTGTATCCGCGAAGCACCAGCGCCGCCGTGCCGAGTCCCGACAGGCCGCGCACGCGCTGATCAGCGCCGCCGTGCCGAGTCCCGACAGGCCGCGCACGCGCTGATTCCCGGCGTTTTGACCGGGCCCGCTATGAAGGCCCGACAGGTACATCCGCTCACATGCCGTCGCCAGCTTACTACGGATGATGCCGTGATCCATCTCCGTCAGGCCCGGGTAATCGAACAGCATGTCATACGCCTCGGCGTACACCTGCATCGGCCCACCTGCACCGCACGCGGCAACCGGTCCGGACCGGCTCTTCACGGCCGAGTAGAACGCACTGTACGGGGGCCGCTCGGCCCTCTCCCTGATTAGCGGCAGGTCGGCCTTGGTGAAGGCAAGGCAAGGGTGGATCTCATCGTCATCCAGCTCGGCCGTCCAGATGTCAGTCTGCGCAGCCGCAGATACCGTCACGCACAGCAGCAGCCCCGTCGCTGTCAAACATAGAGTACTCGTGCGCATAGCAAGCCACCTCCGCGGTTCATCGGGGAGCATATACCGGCCGCACGCCGGTCTTTGCGGCAACACACAGATTCACATCCTCGCCACCGGCCAGGTCAACAACATGGACCGTGAATACCGCCGCGTAGCAGCCGTGGTAGGCCAGCTTGCTGCCATCCGGCGAAAAGCTCGGCCAGGCGATGATATGGTATGGACTGACCTTCAGGCGTTGCGGCTCCGAGCCGGCTGCGTCAATCAGATTGACCCATGTCGTGTTGTAGCGGGAGGCAGAGGTGTACGCGATCTTCGACCCGTCCGGCGAGTAGGCCAGCACGGCCAGGGGATAACCGTCGCTGGCAAGCAGTGTCGGCTCTCCGCCTGCTAGCGGGATCGAGGCCACTCCCCGCGTGGCCCCGCCGATGTCCCGCCTGTCGTAGCAGAAGGCGACCGTCTTGCCGTCGGGGGATACCGTCGGGCGCGAATAGAGTGCCGGAGCCTGTGTCAGGTTGGCCACCGTGCCATCCAGCTTCACCAGGTAGATATCGCCGGCCCCCCGTACCTTCTCCAGGCCGGTAACGATCACGCCGGAGCCATCAGGCAGAGCCACCGGCTGCTTGTAGAACAGCGCGTCCTGTGTTAGCTGTCTGCTCGAGCCCGTTTTCAGGTCAGCCAGCATCACCTGCGTCCTGGCCGGCCCTGAGAGATACACGACCGTATCAGCATCGCCGACGAACTGCGGCATCGTGTCGAATGTGGCGCTGCCGGCCGTGATGTTGACACGATTGCCCCCGTCCCGGTCGCAAACGAATATGTCAGCATAGACATCCTCGATTGCCTGAAAGGCCAGCCGCGAACCGTCTGGTGCCCAGGCCGGATTCAGCGCCGCCTTGAGGCCCTCGCTTACTACGATGGGGTCGCCACCCGTATCTTCGACCACGACTACCTTCGTGCCATCCGATGTCGAATGAACGCGGATGTCTGTCACGTATGCCACCGGCGTCGCGTGCATCACCGACGCCGCCAATGCCGTCACGATGACTGTCACAAAAAGCGCGCGTGTCATGCCGACCTCCCTATGTGCCGCCTACTGCGAGGATTCGGACCTGCGCACATACTGGCCAATGCCTCACTTCTACACCGCTATCCAGACTACCTGCGCCATGCCTGGCAGCACGCGCATCCCGGTGGCGACAAGGGCGCAGGTGTGGGGCCATCCTGCCCTTTCGTATAGCCCAGGCGGCCAGATCCGGGCAGGCCATCAGGCTCTCCAGAGCGCCATGAGTGCCGGCAGAATCGGATTCGTCAGGGCTGCGCGACCTGAAATGAAGGTGCCCGTGCTTCCAACGGCGAATATGGACGTCAGATAGGCGGTTGCTGAGTCCATGAAGGAACGACACCCATTTGATATGGGGAACCTTGGATACTGCGAGCGCGACAGGCCATTCGTCACCCGTCGAGGCCGTTTCGCCTCTGGGCGGAGCATGGCCCAGAGAGCGAGGTAAAGTATGCCGGATGCCGGATGCCAGATGTCCCAACTGCGGTTCTCAGTATGACAGAGCCGCCGCTCCGAAATTCTGCCCGGATTGCGGTGGTGCTATCGGGGCGGAGGAGACCCCCGGTGACGTACCCAACTGCGTCCACTGCGGGGCGCGGGTAGAACCCTCCCACAGCTTCTGCATGAAATGCGGTCGCCCGGTGCAGGCAGCCCCCGATCAGCCGCCACCGGAGCCACAAGCGCCGCCTGCTGTCATTGCGGCACCTGCGGACGCGTCCCCACCTCCGGCCGCAGCATCAGCAGAACAGGCCGCGCCGGCCGCCGCCCACGACAGCCTTGCGAGTTGGGCGCTGGGGCTCGGCCTCGGGAGCATCGTTCTCTGGCT
>JALGTY010000431.1 GCA_029821145.1 Candidatus Zipacnadia bacterium | reverse complement strand
AAGCAATTTCGATTTCGCCACCAAGGAACTAACCATGCCCGCCGAGCAGATGGCCCTGGTGCTGGTGGACTGCTGGCACATCCACCCGTATCTGAGTCACCTGGAGCGCGGGGAGGAGATCTGTGAGACGGTGCTGGCGCCGGTAGCCGAGGCGTGCCGCAAAGCCGGTATCGCCGTCATCCACGCCCCCTCGGCCGGGCAGGCAAAGCTGTACCCGCAGTGGACGAAGTACGCCACCGACACGGAGCTGTTCGGCGGCGATGCGGAGAAGCCCGACTGGCCGCCGCCCGAGTTCCGCAAGCGCGAGGGCGAGCATGCACAGTTCGTGAGGGATGAGGTGCCGCGTCTGAAGAAATGGCGTGCAGAGGAGCTGGAGAAGCGGAGAATCGTGGACTGCCTCGAGCCGCAGCCGGACGATTTCGTCATCGCCACCGGCGAGCAGTTGCACCGTCTCTGCCACCACCGGGGCATCATGCACCTGCTGTATGGCGGGTTCGCCGCCAATATGTGCGTGCCCGGGCGCGACTATGGTACGCGGGCTTTCAACCAGAGGGGGTATAACGTCATTCTCCTGCGCGACGGCACCACCGCCATCGAGGCGGCCCATACCCTTGACGGCATGTGGCTGACTGAGGCGGCGATTCTGGACACCGAGATGATTATTGGCTTCACGGCCACCTCAGCGGATTTCCTGGCTGCCTGCGCACTTACCTCAGACGTGTAGGTAGGGCTTCCAGCCCGACTCTTGCAACGGAGCAACGCTATGGCTCAGATAACTCTCCCCGTCCGCCATTATCGCCTCGGCACTGATGCCGGCATCGAGCTTGTCGAGGCCAACCTCGATTACCAGACGTATGAGTGGGCCATGCCCACCGGACAGATCGGCTTGATGCTGGTGGACTGCTGGGATTTGCATGCTATCACCAGCTATGTCGAGCGCACCGACAGCATAAGCGCCGGGGTGCTTGCGCCGGTTGCGGAGGCTTGCCGACAGGCAGGCATCACCGTCATCCACGCGCCCTCGCCGCCGGTGGCAGTGCACTACCCGCAGTGGGTGAAGTACGCGTCTGAGGCAGAGCTTTCCCCGCAGACCGGCGCCGGCAGCGGCTGGCCGCCTGAGAAATTGCGCCGGGGCGAGGGCGAGTATGCGCGCTACGGAAAGCCGCTAGAGCCTGTTCGCGAAGAGTGGATCAAGCAGAACCTGCACAAACGCAGAATCATCAGTTGCCTGGAGCCACAGCCGGACGATTTCGTCATCGCCACTGGCGAGCAGTTGCACCGGCTGTGTCGGCACCAGGGCATTGCTTATCTGATATACGGGGGATTTGCCGCCAATATGTGCGTGCCGGGGCGCGACTACGGCACCCGCGCCATGGGGCAGAGGGGTTACAACATTATTCTGCTGCGCGACGCCACCACCGCCATCGAGGCAGATAGCACGCTCGACGACATGCGCCTGACCCAGGCGGCGATATTCGACACCGAAATGCGCATTGGCCACACGGCCCTTTCCGCCGACTTGCTGGCCGCCTGTGCTGAGTGCTAGTGATGCTACGATAGTGGGATGGTACTTTGGTACTTTGCAGGCAAAGTAGCATTTGCCTTTTCTGCACTGGAATTATAGCGGATAATTCCCCAACGCGTGAGCGCTCTCAGCTTCCCGTTCGACAAGCTCACGGCCCTGAGCAACGTCGAAGGGCAGCCCGAGGTCGTTAGCCTAGTCGCAGTACTCCTTGAGCAGCAGGAGGTTCTCTGGCGGGGTTTCGTACGGGATGGCGCCAGTGCCGAGAAGTACGTTTGGCTGTTGCTGAGCCAGTGCGATGATCTTGTCTGCATCGGCGAGGATTTCAGCCCGCGTGCCGAACGTATATAGCCGGGGGTCCAAATTCACGCGGACCTTAACCTCGGGATAGGCCCTCATTTTCTGCAGAAACTTGCCTCGGTCGGTCTCCGCCGGACAGATGAGAAAGCCGGTCTCAGTCTCCATCATTGCCTCGATGATCGGCTCGGTATCGCCGCCGATGATGCAGGGCAGCGCCTGGCCCGCCTCTGCTGACACCCGCTGCATTGCCAGTTTGAGGACGGGAAGCTCGACCTCACGAAACTGCTGGGGCGAGAGCAGAGGCGGCGCGGCCGCTGACTCAAAGAAGGCCACGCCTAATCGTGCTTCCAGCGCCGCTCGGCTGAACAGCACCTGCCCGGGCACCAGTTTCTCCAGGAATTCCCGAACCTGTCGAGGCCGCAGTGCGACCTCCAAGATGAGTTCGTTCAGGCCCAGCAGGTTCTGAGCTATGGAGAAAGGCCCGCTCACCGGCAGGCGTATGTCCGCCTCGGGGAAATCTGTCTGGAGCCTGCGTGCGGCTTCGATCATCAGGGGAATTCTGCCTGCGCTCAACGGGTCGAAGGGCTCGATCTCCAGTGCCTCGTCGAGGGAAGCAAACAGCGGCCGGGTAATGGCGGGAATGCCTCTGGCCCCGGGGCGCATCACCTGGCAGCCGTAGGCCTCGGCCTCCAGGTTGTAGATGTCAATTCCCACTACGACCGGGAAGTGCCGGTAGAGGCGGTAGGCCTCCCGATGTGCCTGATAGACCAGTTCGCCATCGCGTGAGACCTCCCAGGGCGTTTTACCCAGGAAGCGCGCGGCGTGTTCATATACCGACAGCGACAGCGGAATCCTCATACTTCCGGTGTGCCCTTTTTCGATTAGCAGCGCCTTCCTACCCGCGACTTACTCACCCACACAGAGCCACTCCACCGGCAGGCTGCGGAACTTCATGTATAGTCGCGCAGGCTCGGATTGCTTATCAG
>JALGTY010000430.1 GCA_029821145.1 Candidatus Zipacnadia bacterium | reverse complement strand
GTTGTCACCAGCGAAGAGGCTGAAGATCCACTTGCTGAGGCGAGGAAGCATGTTCGGAACGCCGCCGAGGCCGGTCTGGATACGGTGTTCGAGGGACATCGTAAGTACTGGACCGATTTCTGGTCCCAAAGCTTCGTGAGCATCCCTGATGATTACCTGGAGAACCTATGGTACATCAACGGCTACCAGGTCGGCTCTTCGTCACGTGGCGACTACCCGCCACACTTCATCGGCAGCATCTGGGGGTGGAACCGGGATGCGCGCCCCTGGAACCACTACTTCCAGTGGAACCAGCAGCATTATACGTGGCCGCTGCACGCTTCGGGGCACCCGGACCTGATGCTGCCGTATGCCAAGTGGAAACTGGAATCGCTGGACGGAGCGATCGAGGCGGCCCGCACCGGGCACGGCTGCGATGGGGCGTTCTACAGCGACATCTCAGATCGGCACGGCACCCAGGATGTCAACCTTGCCCACAACATCGGAGCCACTGCGCTGACCGCTCTGGACCTGTGGCGACACTACGAGTACACCCTCGACCGCGATTACCTGGAGAAGTACGCGTATCCGGTCATGCGTGAGATCGTGCGCTTTTACCTGAATAAACTGGAGAAGTGGGACGACGGCAAATACCATATACCTGAGGCGCTGCCGAATGAGACACCGGAGGACGTGCTCTGCAGCGACACGACCAATGATCTGGCCGGAATCCGCAAGGTTTTCCCCGCCTTTGTGCAGGCGGCACGCGAGCTGAAGATGGACGAAGACCTGTGCCAGAGAGCAGAAGAAGCAGTCGCGCATCTGGCCGACTTCGTGATGACGGAGGTGCCATCTGATGTTATAACCTGGGGGGACCTCAAGGAGGGCGATCCCATCATCGCGTTCGGCTTTCTGCTCGACATGCAAATGGCTGGACATCCCTGGGCAAAGAGGCCGTACTGGATGCCGGAGGCCAGTACCGAGGCGCCAGTAAGCTGTCACGTCCTGAACGCCCAGCTCATGCCGGTATATCCGGCGAATCTCGTGGGCCTGGATGACGAGGGCAGCGAGCTGTTCGAGGCCCTGCAAAATGCGGCGCTGAGCTTCGACCCGGTGGCCGCCAACGGCCACACACCGATCCCGATATGTTTTGCGCGCCTGGGCATGGCTGAATACCTACCGCAGATTCTGGATGAGTGGGTTGAGCACTACCAGCATTTCTCACAGGGCCTGTTCTGCTATTTCAGGCGTGATCAAGAGGACCTGGTGCGGCGTGGAATGGCTGCGAGCCGCTACCACGCCTGCCAGCACAATGTCCTGGAGCTCACCAATGAAGTGAAGGTAATCTTCAGCGAGCCGGAGGAACATATCGGCCTGCCCCGGCGACCCTTCGCGCACATGGGCCTCGAAGCCGGCTCCGTCCTGGAAGCCACGATAAACGAAATGCTCCTGCAGAGTCACGATGGCAAGATCCGCGTATTCCCGGCGGTTCCTGATGACTGGGAAGGTAGCTTCACGCTACACGCCCAAGGGGCATTCGTGGTGACAGCCGAGCGGTCGGATGGAAATGTCAAGTACGTCGCGGTCCGGAGTCTGAAGGGACAGCGCTGCTGCTTGGTGAATCCGTGGGGTGCAGAGGAGAAGATACGAGTCAGGCCGGTTGATTCAGAAGAGACGCTGCTTGAAGCGGAGAACGCTGAGGAAGTGACCTTCGCAACTGAAGCGGGTAGGACCTACGTCGTAGAACGCTGCGGGCGGCCGATTTCGTCGTTCGAGCACGAAACCATCACCGGCAGGCGAAACGAAGGACCAAAGAGCAAGGGGCAGGCGCGTCTGGGGATGCCACGGCAGTTCTAGTCGGATTACAATACGAGGTCTGCGCTTGCCGGTCCGAAGCACCGAACCGGTAGTTGCGATCTCACCAGGAGGGTCTGTCATGACCGTCAAATGGGGCATTATTGGCTGTGGTAATGTTGCGGAGCACAAGGGCGGGCCGGCGCTTTATGATGCGGAAAACTCCGAGCTGGTCGCGGTGATGCGGCGCGATGAAAAACTCGCCGCCGACTTCGCCCAGCGGCATGGGGCCAAGCGCCACTACTCGGCCGTCGAACAGATCCTGGCCGATGAGGAAGTCAACGCCGTCTATATCGCCACACCGCCGCATGTACACGCCGAGCAGACTATCGCCGCCGCCGAAGCCGGCAAGCACGTGCTGTGCGAGAAACCAATGGCGATGAATGTGACCGAGTGCCGGTCTATGATCTCCGCGTGCCAGGACAGCGGTGTGCAGCTCATGATCGCCTACTACCGCCGGTTCTGGCCGATCGCACAGAAGATGAAACGGCTCCTGGACGAAGGTGGGGTCGGGAGGCCGACGATGGCCCGGGCGCACTGCGCCTGCCTGTGGCAGCCACCTGAGGAGGTCTCGACCTTCTGGCGCGTCCAGCCCGAAATCGCCGGCGGGGGCTTTCTGTGGGACATCGGCGCACACCGGCTGGACCTGCTGCTGCAGATGATGGGCGATATCGCTTCGCTGGGCGCGCTGGTGGACGCCGTACACTTTGACATCGAGGTGGATGACTCAAGTTCGCTGGTGATGCAGTTTGCCAGTGGCGCGCACGGCATCGGAATGTTCTACTGGAACGTCGGCGCGAATATAGATGAGTTGGAAGTAGCCGGGCCCGGCGGGCGGCTGATTGCCACCGATCTGGGCGCGGGCAACCTGACACTTATACAGGGCGATAAGACCGAAGAATTTCACCTGCCGCCGCCGAAAATCACGCACCTGCCGCTGATCGAGCACTACGTGCAGTGCATCCTCTCGGGCGAGCCCAATG
>JALGTY010000429.1 GCA_029821145.1 Candidatus Zipacnadia bacterium | reverse complement strand
TTGCTGTTGCTGGGTCTCGCTCAGCAAGGTCGGCCGGCCGCTGCGGGGGCGATCGAGCAACGCGTCGATGCCGCCGTCGTTGTACTTGGCGAGCCAGTCGAAGACGGTCCGCCGGCCCGCGCCGGTGACGTCCATGATCTGCCGGCAGGTTCGTCCCTGGCGGCCCAGCCAGACCGCCTGGATCCGTCGGGCCATGCGGGCGTTAGTCTCCGTGCGATACAGCCGTTGCAGTTCATCGACAGTGTCCTGCGGCCGTACGTTCATCTTGGCCTCCTTGCCAATAGGCACAATGGGCAATCAAGAGGAACGTCGGCACAATCTGCGGATGTGCATGAATTTCTTGCGCGCGGTATGAGGGGCTCAAGCAACTGCCTCATCGCCCTGCGACCTCTCGTGTTCGTTCATTCGCGGCTGTGTCGCGATATGCGCTCGAAGAACACCGCGATATCTCGATGCTTCTGCTGCCTGGCGAGATCAATGGCAGAAAAACCATGCTCGCCTTTCTCCATCGGGTCTGCCCCAGCTTCTACCAAAACGTGCGCCACATCCTTATCTCCCCGCAGTGCCGCGAAGTCCAAGGGCCGCACCCCCTTGGCAGCAGCGGCTGCGACAGGAGCGCCCGCTCTGACCAGTAACGGGATCACAGCGGGTTGGCCCCGCTTGGCCGCATAATGCAGCGCCGTCATCTTGTCATTGTCACTCTTGTTCGCCTGTGCGCCTGCTTCCAGCAACGCCTTCACCGAAGCGATATCGCCCACGCCGGCAGCAAGCATCAGCGGGGTAAGGCCTCTGCCCGTGGTCTGGTCGGGAGGAACACTGTTCTGACGCAGTAGTTGCACCACTTCGGAACGGCCCTTCATGGCAGCGTAATGAATGGCCGCAAGAGTGCCCAGGCTCGCATGAATGCCTGTCCTCTTGGTTGCGTCAGCTCCGGCGTCGATGAGCCCTCGCACAAAAGCGACGTTTCCTCTTTCCGCTGCAATCATCAACGGGGTCGCGCCCTGCTTCGACGTGCGATCAATGGCCACCTTGGGCAACTTAGGCAATGCGAGTTGCAGTATGTCAGTGTTACCACCGTAAGCTGCAAAGTGCAGGATGCTGCCGCCGTTGCCCGCTGTCCAGTTCAAATCAGCACCTGACTCCAACAGCAATCGAACCATCTGTGCATCGCCCTTGCCAGCGGCTAAGGCCATTGGAGGTTGTCCATCGGCCTGTGTTGCGCCGGGCTTGGCCCCGGCTTGCAGCAAGAACTTCGCCGCAAGCAAGCAGCCGGAATCCGCCGCTGCATGCAATGCCGTGTGGCCGGTTTCCGTCCTCGCGTTCGGCTCAGCGCCGGCTTTCAGCATCACCTGCACGAGGTCGGGCTCGCAAAGACCGGCCGCGAGAATCAGAGGCGTCACGCCATCAGGCGTGGCTTCACTCAATTTCGGACACCCCTCCTGCGATAGCAGCATCTCCATGCATTGAGTACTTCCGCCCACGACGGCCGAGTGCAGGATGTTGTATCCTGCCTCACTTCGAAACCGCAGCGAGGCACCACTTGCCAACACCTGTTTGAGCATCGGAACGTCGCCGTACTCGACGGCCTCAACGACAGGCGGTACACCAGCGAAATTCTTGGCCTCAATCACGTCAACGGGCACTTGCGGCACCTCGGACCGAGAGACCCATAGCCGTCTGTGGGGCATGTCGAACGTCAGGCGATACTCCCGTAGCAGCGTTCCACCGACGGCGCTGATACGTGATTCGTGCTCCGGGGTTCCTTGAGCATCGCTTGACGAAACAGGCGTCATGGCAAAAGGCAAATCGCGCCAGCGTTTGCCCAGGACATCCATCTCCGTTACATCGAAGAAGACGTGCCTGTTGGATTCCTGGCTCGCCACCACCGCCGCTTCCCGAAGCGGCGGCACCGGGCGGCCGATTCTGGCTGGCTGTCGTGAGGCGTCCGAGCGTCCAATAAACACCCCGCGACTCAGGCCTGTATCCAGCACCATCGTGAGCTCATGGCCATTGACCTTGGCCGCTACGGCTGGTGTTCCCACAGACTCATCCGTGCTAGCCAGCCCCGGGCCGCTCTGCAACTTCACGATCCTAAGGTCGAACATCTGTGCTTCTCTAGGCGGCGTGAACCGCGACGGATTATGAAGAACCAAACGAGCTTGGTGGTAATCCAGCGTAAACGGAATCTTGCCAAGCACATCTGCGCCCAGGATGCCGACAACTGGCTTTGTGAATTTCTGTAGCGGAGCAAGGTCCATGATACCAACTGGATGTCCCCGGATCGTCACGGGGCCGAGAGACAGGTCGACGCTCGCGATCCCACCGACCTGCCTGCCACCAACATTTAGCGTGGTATTACCTGCTTCGATCTCCAGCTTCTCTGCAGTGTCTGCCCCTATAACCGTTATGTTCGACCCCGTATCCACCAGAAAGAAGCGCGCTTCGTTTCCGTTTACACGGACGGCATCCGTGAAGAGCAGGCCGTGGCCTGTTGCCAGTTTGAATGCGACAGCTGCATCAAGAGACTTGAACGACACCTTCCCGGCAGGCGCTGCTGTAGCTTGCCTTACGACGGCGATTCTCTGCGCTCCTTTGACCGTCTGCCCGGGGGCACTACACCCAAATCCGGTGATCCAAACGAAAGATACCACCAGCCCTAGCAGACGCCACTCGCTCCGCCAATTGTCGCAAATGTGTTTCATCTCAAACTCTCAAACTCAAACTGACCGATTTCATGCTGCCAGGAGCTTTTCCAGGCGGGCGATCACGGGTCGTTCATGGCTGCGTTGATCTGACGCATCCGGGCCTTGAGCTGGCTGATCGGCGGCAGACGCAGCACCTTTGTCTTGTTCTGGCGGCCTTGTGCACGCTGGGCCTGCAAGCCCAGGTGGGTCAGGCAGGCGTAGGCGACGTCGACCAGGTGCAGGTGTCGGACCACAGCCCGGTACCGCAGAACGCGGTAATCTGTACTGGTTCAGCGTGAACAGGACAACTCCTTGCCACTGATAAGCAACTCTGGGGCGGGGTGTGTCGGGCTCGGTCGAAGCTCTGGGCATCCGGGGGCCGCCCCCTGCGCCCCGTCTCCGCGACGCCGCCCCAATTCGCGGGCGCGGGCGACGTCGCTGCGACGGGACTCCGGGGACTCCTCCAGCCCCGTTTCGGCACGGGCCTGCCGCTCCCGTTGCCGGGCCAACCGGCGGCGGTCCCGCGCGGCCGCCAGCTTTTGCTCCCGCGCGGCCCAGATCGCCTCGGCCCGCCCGG
>JALGTY010000428.1 GCA_029821145.1 Candidatus Zipacnadia bacterium | reverse complement strand
AGGACAGGCTTCGTCGCTCCGCTCCCATCGGCCGCACCGCAGCGCCCTTGACCCGATGTGAGCCTCCCTGTGTGGCGCTTTTGTTTGCCAGCGTGATGTCCTTCGCCTATACTAACATGTTCTATTCTCGGAGCGGATCGCCGTCCACGGGCAGGGGCAATCCAGGTTTCGCTTTTCCTGCCGCGTACTCTCACTGGAATCACGCTTGTGACAATTGATACGGACAAACAAGACCTGAGCGCGCTGATCAATGATTTGAACGGCCCCGTCCACCGTGAGATGATCCTGGATGCGAATCAGCGGCCTCAGGCAGGCGAGTTCATGCTCGATAACGGCTGGCAGATCATCGTTGACTCCTCCAAGGCACGCGCACCGGCACAACACCTTGCCGAGTATCTACTGGTGTCATTCGGCCTTCGGCTGCCGGTCCTCACCAGCGGCTGCTCCGAAAACCCTGCCATCACGTTTTCGCAAGATGCAGCGGCCCTTCCGACCGAGCAGGAGGCGTACAGAATCGAATCCTCACCGGCCGCTATCAAGCTGCTGGCAGGCGAGCCGGCCGGCTTCTGGCAGGCCACAGTTTACCTGGAAAAGGGAATGGGCTTCCGGCGCAGCCCCATCCTGCCGGAGCTCAGCCTCACGAACCGCCCCCTGCTGGATTTCCGCATTCACAGGTCGTTCTTCAGTCCCTACTACGAGAACGAGTTGCTCCCGGAAGTGGACCCGTATCCGGACGAGTTTCTCTGCCGGCTGGCCCACTACTCGGTGAACGGCATCTGGCTTCACGGCCTCCTGCGGGAGCTGGTGCCCTCGCAGACGTTCAAGGAGTTCGGCCGCGACAGCGAACGGCTCCTGGGGCGGCTGAACGAATTGATCGAACGGGCGGGCAGCTACGGCATCAAGGTCTACTTCTACATGGCTGAGCCCCGGGGTTTTCCCGAGGGGGACGAGTTCTGGCAGAGGTACCCGCACGTCCGGGGCGAGCCGTCCACCCATGCGATGGCGACTCCTCCGACACAGTATGCCATGTGCACCAGCACGCCCGAGGTGAAGCAATACCTGCAGGAGAGCAGCCGGGAGCTGTTCCAGCGCGCGCCCGGACTCGGCGGGCTCATTCTGGTGACCGCCTCGGAGCAGCACACGCATTGCTTCTCTCATCTTGACAGGTGCGGCAGCGGCATTGATTTCGACGGCATTGACGTGTATAAGGAACCGACCTGCCCACGCTGCAAGGACAGGGACCCCGTCGAGATCGTGTGTGAAGTCGTTAACTGTATCGAGGACGGCGTTCACAGCGTGGCGCCCGAAGCGAAGGTGATTGCATGGAACTGGAGCTGGACCATGCTCGAGCCGGAGCCTCACCGCAGGATAATCGGCGGCCTTTCGCCGAACGTGACCCTGATGTGTGGCTTTGAGCGGGGAGGACAGGTGACGCGGTTCGGCACGACCGTCCCGGTCGATGAGTACAGCCTGGGCTACATTGGTCCCTCACCGCGGTTCCTCGGCTGCATGGAGGCAGCGAAGGCAAAGGGTATGGACGTGGCGGCCAAGCTACAGGTTGTCGCCACTCACGAAATGGCCAATTGCGGCTACATGCCAATGCCCTACAACGTGTGCGAGAAATATCGCAAGCTGCGTGACCTTGGCATAAAGGGCGTGATGCAGGCCTGGGCCTTCGGCAACTACCCGTCGCTGCCACTGGAAGTGGCCGGATGGTACGTCTGGTCGGAGAATACGCAGGATATCGCCTGGCTGTTGAGAGGCATCATCACACGCGACTATGGGGCGAGACACGTGGAGGAAGTTCTGCAAGTCTACCACATCATGCGCAAGGCATTCGATTATTTCCCCATGCACCAGGCGCTCGTGGGCCGCAATCCCATAAACCGTGCGCCCGCTTACCCTTTCTATCTCCGGCCCGACGGCAGGCCGATGGCACTCTCTTATCTTCCCGACCGCACCTACGGCGATAGCCTGGAAGTCTGGACGGACGGGTTCGGCGAGGAAAAGACCGCGCAGTGCTTCAGGGCATTGGCTGACGAGAGCGCGAAAGCCCTGCCGGTGCTCGACCGCATCGAGCAGGACCGAAACCTGCCAGCCGCTGGCCGAACCGATGTCGCCGTCTGCCGCGCCGTCTACCATCAGGCAAGGAGCGCGGATTTGCTGATGCGCTTCATCCTGGAGAGAAACAGTAACCTGGGCACTGACAAGGAAGGGGAACTCACCGAGGAATTGCAAAACATAGCCAGAGAGGAGATTGCCCATCTGCGCGATTTCCTGCCATACGTCGAAAGAGAGCACATCCTGGGCTTTCACGGAGAGGCCATGGAGTACCTCTACACTGCGGACATGATCCGCAGAAAGATCAACGATTTGGAACGCATGTTAACTCAAGCTGGAAAGGAGCGGAGGAATGGCAGAGATTCCGGCAAGTGAATACAGGGAACGGGTCAAGCGGCTCCAGGCAACTCTGAAGGAGCGCGGCTTCGACGCCTACATGGTTTACAGTAACGAGGCGGATTTCGCAAACGTGCGCTACCTGTCGAATTTCTGGCCGCTGTTTGAGACCGGGGCGGCCCTGGTGCCTGCCGAAGGGGAGCCGACGCTGCTGGTAGGCCCTGAAAGCGAGACCTACGCCGAGGGCCACAGCACCATAGAGCGCATCCGAAAGATGGTGTGCTTCCGTGAGTCCGCCGAGCCTGAATACCCCGGCATCCAGGTGGCCGACTTCGAGAGCGTGTTCAAGGAGACCTGCGGCACGACGAGTATCGCGCGACTGGGCCTGGGGAGCCACGCAGTCTTCCCGCAACACGTGTACGCCGAGCTTAGAG
>JALGTY010000427.1 GCA_029821145.1 Candidatus Zipacnadia bacterium | reverse complement strand
CAACTTCTCGACCTCGCCGGTGACCAGCTTCCACGCGGACTTGCCGGTCATGCAGACGGCTTCATGCTCCAGGCCCACGAGGTCGAGCGTCGTGGGCAGCAAATCGTCGGTCTGAATAAGCGGGGCGATTCGCGTGCCGCTGCGCTCGGCATTCGGCAGGCGGATCATCAACGGGATGCGGAGAAGCTCATTGTACATGTTGGCCGGCGACTTCATAATCAGGCCGTGATCACCGTGAGGATGGCCATGGTCGGCCAGGACGATGACGATTGACTTGTCCAGCATGTCGTTGGCGCGGAGTGTATCTATGAAATGGCCGAACCAGTGATCAACCAATGTCACCTCGCCGGCATACATGGCGCGTATGTAGGCGAGCTCTGCGGGTGTCATGTAGTCCACCGAGCCGTAGTTGGCGTCTATCAGGCGCTTGCCGTCGTAGTTGGGGTCGGTGTACATGGTATCGTACGGTGGCGGCGGAGCCCAGGGCTCGTGGGGGTCAAACGAATCTATCCAGAAAAAGAGCTTGTCCTGGTCCTTGAGGCCGGCGGCCATGCGCGCCGCTTCCCGGAATACCCGCGCCGTGAAGGTGTCTGCCTCCGATTCCCAGCTCTCGGAGTGGCGCAGAAAATTGTCAATGACGAATCGCTTGCGCTCGTGCAGGTCCGGGTGTAGGTAGTCGTCCAGGTTCTTTGTGTGCGGAACCAGCTCGCAGGCATCGCCTTCCTGGCCCCGGATGAACTGGTAGGAATTGAACCCGCGATGGAAATTCATGCCGGGCTTGGCCATGTGGTAAGTGTCGGTGATCATCACTGAGGTGTAGCCGTGACAGGACAGGATCTCGGCGGCAGTAACATCTTCGGGGGTGAGTGGCTGCCAGGGCCTGCCCTGGAGCGTGCGGCAGCCGGTGACCATGGCGGTGCGCACCGGGATCGTGGGGAGGCCCTCAGGATAGGCGTTGTCGAAAAGGACTGCCTCCTGTGCGAAGGCGTCGAGGTTGGGTGTCTTGCAGATCTGCGAACCGTAAGCTCCTACGTGGTCGCGGCGCAGTGAATCCAGCATAATCCAGAAGACGTTCATATGTGGCTCCTTTCGGTTGGTCCGGAGGGCGTGCGTGTCAGATCAGGGCTTTCTCGCCGTAACTACTCAGCTTCGCGCGTTAGAACAGCGGACAGGCAAGGCAGCAGGTGACGACCCGTCCCCAAAAGTTCATCCTGGAGGACAGGCATCCTTGCCTGTCCATGCCGTTGCTGTTCGGAGAGGCCTCGACAGGCTAGGAAGCCTGTCGTCCAGGAAGGCTAGGAAAAAGGGCCGTGCCCCTCCAACAAACTTGGAGGACAGGCGTCCTCGCCTCTCCATTTGCTTTGCAGGCCTCAAGGTGAGCAACTACTTCTCGCCTTTCATGGCGTTTTCCTGCCCATCGGGTGGATTATTAGTATTCCAGACGCCCGCCGGGGCTAGCGAAGAGGCCAGGGAATCAATGCTGTAAGCCATCATCGGTGAACTCGTACACTACTCCACCGACCACGGCTGCCGCGATGGCCTGCGAGGTCAACCCTTCGTACTCCATCCTCTCGCCGTCATTCACCAGGAGTACGTCGTCACCAATTCGGGCCACCTCTACCCCACCTGCGCGTTCAGTAGTCACCTGGGCCCGCTCAAGTGTGGCGTGGCCCGGGCACAGCACCACGCCGAGATTGCACTTGTCCGACATTGCCGTCGGGCTGAAGCGGAGATGGTACTGCTGGTGCCACTGGTCGGATGGCTTGACCGGGGCCGGCGGCGGATCCCAACCCTCGGTTAGCGAGAAGAATGCATTGTTGTGAAATAGAAAATGGCCTTCAAGCGTGCTACCCTCACGCTCAAGTAAGAAGCAGCGCTGCTGTTCATCCACCACGAACGGGCTCCACGAGTGGATGTTCCACTGCAGTGCCGATGAGACGCCGGGCGCAGCAATAAACTCGTCAATCATGAAAAAGCAGTTATGCCGCTTGATGAACATTACATGCCGGCGGCACCTGGTGGCCTGAATGCTGTAGCCGGCATCCGCGTTGCCCACCATGTAGGCGACCCTGTCATCCTCATAAGCGTTCGCAATCGCGCCGAGCGAGTCGTGGCTGCGCATCAACTGCGATGCGTCTGACAGCGTCACGCAGTTGTGTGACTTGGTGTGCCACACCCAATGCACGTGATGGGCCGAGCCATAGCCACAGTAATAGCCGCTGGGCATGGCCATGACCTTGCCGCCCACGTGCAGGATGAAATCGTTGTTGTTAGCGTGCGAGTGGCTAACGGCCCCGTAGGGACTGGAGCGGAAGATGAAAGCCACATCGCCGGCCGGATTGTGCATGTCCGTGCGTACCGCGGCCCAGCCGGCACCGCCGAAAGCTCTGAGGACCCCGGTGACATCTTCGACAGCATCCTGTTGAGCCAGCGGCTCACACAAGTAGAGCTGGGCGTTGAACACCGGTATGGCTGGGATACGCCGCGTGCTGCACTTTTGCGCCTCTGCCCGGAAATCCGCCACGTAACGGCGCAAGTCCGGCGTGCCGGTTTCACGCTGTATGATGTCCACCAGATTCGCGTTTGACTCCCAGGTCGTCTTCCACCGCTCAGTGTGGTCGCCAAAGCCCATCCATTCGACGTAGGGCGGGAAGCACCACTGTCGCCAACGCCCATGATTGGCCCAGAAGGGCCGGCGGTAGAGGTCTATGCCCGCGCCGCGTTTCAGAGCAGTAGCGAACATGGTCATAATCTGAACATACGCGAGACCGTATGAAGGCCCTTCGGCCCAGGCACCGTCATCGCCGGCCCATATCGGCCAGATGCCGCAGAGTACCGG
>JALGTY010000426.1 GCA_029821145.1 Candidatus Zipacnadia bacterium | reverse complement strand
GACTCGCCGAAAGGGAAAGCGAGGAACCTACCTGATAGCGGCCCGACAAATCGAATCGCTCGGTGGTGCTGCCGCGGAGTTCGTCGTCTTCACCGGTGCCGAAGTGGTCCTGCGTCGTCTTCTGGATGCCGGACGAAAGTGAATACCGCGCGCCCGAGGGTGAGTACTGCAGGCGGATCTGATCGGAGGTCATTTCGCTATCCCCGCCGCTGCCGCCGGTGTTGCTCATCTGCTGGCGCGCCAACTGTACCTTCGGCCAGCCGGGAAAGTCCAGGTCCATGTCGTATTCGTGGCGTTTGGTGGATACGTCGAGCGCTGTCGCCGGCTCGCCGAATTGCGCAGTACCCACGCCATACCCCCGTAGTCTCCATAACTGCCGTAGCTGTCAGAACCGCTCCCAAAGCCAATGCCGCCGCCGTAGGAGCTGTAGCCGTAGGAATAGCCCCGCGAGCTATCAAGGTCCGAAGAACGGGTGTAGAGCCGGATGTGCTTATGCGGCTGCCATCTGACCCCGACATCCGTGCCCTTCTCCTGGCGGTAGAAGCCCACCGAATTGAGGTAGCTGAAATCCGGCTCGATATTGCGCCATGAGACCAGTACATTCAAACGGGGGCGCGAGTAGTCGAGGTTGACCTGCATGGCGTCGCCTTGCCCGCTGTCTTGGCCTCCCTCGCTGCGGCCGTAGTCCGCACGCAGCGATAGATCGTCGCTGATTCTGTAGCTCAGGTCAACGCCGGTCACCGATTGACTGGCGGTGGGGTAATTGCTGGTGAGGTCGTAGTAGTAGCGGATTAGCACCAGTGCGGTGGGTGGCACGGCGCGGCGAAAGATGATGCGGCCGATCTGCCGGTAGGCGTCATAATCCACGTTCTCGGCTTGCTCCACATTATCCACCAGCACCAATAGCGCCTGCTCAATGGTCTTTGTCTCGCCCTTGTAAATGACCTCAGTCCCGTTGATGATGATCGGCCGGAAGATGGTATCAAAGGGGCCCGTGGAGCCGGAGCCCTGATAGACATCTTCCTGATAGCCGACGGTGTCGGCTATCGGCGTATCCCTTCCCTGCCTCACATGGGCAACGCCCAGTAACAGTCTGTTGCCCAGCAGCGGCATCTCGGCACGAAAACCGGACAGCGTACCGGCGCTGGCGCCATAGCCGTAGGATTGGTAGCTTACCGAGATCAGTGAGGTGTCGGGGATGATCCGTGGCGGTCTATCAACCGGCTCGAAGCGCAATTGGCCGCTCTGGTAATCGAGGATGTAGTCCGCGCCAAACTTCTGAACATCTTCGTTGACCTTCACCACCTCGGAGCCGTCAATTACAGGGGTGTAGGTCAGGAAGTAAGGCCCTGAGGTGTTGTTGCCCGCGAAGGTCTGGTTGCGGGTGAGCCCCTTCTCTTTGGAGTAGAAGGCGCGCACCAGGCCCTCATTGGGCAGCCTTTGATCGAGCTGATAACCCTTCAACGGCTTGCTGAATGATACGAACTCGTTGCCGGGGATGTTGACGTTGAGGTCGCCGAAGAAGAGCTGGGTATCGTGGCCGGCATAGCCTACGACCCAGCGCGAATAGCTTGGCCCATACCCGCTGGATGACAAATCGGCCTGAAAGGCAAACTTTTTCCAGATAGGCCCGCTCAAGTGCAGGCTGGTCTGTCGCACCACATCGCCGGTGTCCCAGCGCTGATTTTGATAAGCCGTCAGGGCCCCGTCAACAGACTGTTTCTGGAAGGTAAGTCGGTTCTGGCCGGTGACTTCGATGTCCTGGAAGAGCTCCCAGCGTTTGAAAGCCTCCCGGATACTGTCCATCAGGCTGGCGCGTGCAATGCCGCTTTGGCTGACAACCAGGGCGACGAGCAAACCGAAAACCAGTGCGGCTTTCGCACGACACCACTGCTGCCGATTAGCGAGCTGCTTCATCTAATCGCTATTGCTCCCAGGCGAACACGTCTTAAATGCAAGCACAACCTTCGGTCTGTGGCCGACGCCGCAAGCGGAATCCAGCACAGGATATTGCTTTGACGCTGCCCGGCCCCAAATGGTTCCTGCCCCCGACCACAAACTGTGCTTCACGTACAACTCTAGTCCACTGATGACGGCAAAAATCCTCTCACGACCAGCCAGGCCGTCAGACCCAGCGGGAAAAACATCGCCGTCAGCAAGAACCACGGGAATCCCGGCTGGCGCTTGCCAGCAGCGTCGAAGCCGACCCAGATAGCCACTATCAGCCAGACCAATCCCAGCACTATGATTCCGAGTATGTACACGATTACCCCTATGCCGCCGAGGGCGGCCGCGAGTTGCTCCCCGCCTGTTGTTTCCATGCTGCATGCTCCTTTCGTGCTGCTGTCTTTCTTCGCGTCTTGCTTGCACATATTCTCCGCGCTGTATCTCTATCCCTCCACCTGCCGCCGGCAGGTACAGTGCGTCTGCGTGATGAAATGAGTCCAGTGTAGCCGCCTCGCGAAGCCTAGGAGAATGTGAGAAACATGGCGATGCTCAGGACCATTACCGTCGTCTTAGTAGTGATCGTTTTGCTGACGCTTCTGACCGGGTGTCCGAAACCCACCGAGCGCACTGCCTCTCCGCCTGGACCTGAGGTGCAGGAAATCAAGCTCAGCCTGTGGACGATATGGAATGCCGAGCCGCGTAAATCGGCGCTGGAGGCGATAGTCTTCGCGTTCGAGCAACAGAATCCAGGCATTCATATTGAGGTGACCAACCTCGAGCCTGACGCTTATAAGACGCGCATCCGGGTGGCCCTGGGTGGTAACAACCCGCCGGACATCTACTTCGTCTGGTCAGGCGAGAAGATGCTGCATAACTTCGTCCGCGGCGGAAATATGGCCGACATTACGCAGTACCTCGAGGCCAACGATCGCGAATGGCGTAACGGCATTGTGGCCGCTTCACTGGAACCTTATATATTTGACGGCCGAGTTCACGGTGTGCCATACCTGCTACAATGTACGTTCTTCTTCTATAACGCCGACCTGTTTAAGAAAAACGGCTGGGAGGCGCCGGAGACCTACCAGGAATTGATAATGTGCAGAAATGGCCGGCACACCATTTCCCATTCGTAATGACGCAACGCTTGCTCGGCAAAGAGGCCTCTGAGGTGCAGTTCGATCCGATGGGCCCAGGGGATTACGCCGCGCCGGAATTTGTCGAGGCCCTGGAGATGTTTGCGGATTTCGCCGGCCAGGGATTCTTCAACGACAGCCCCAACGGCACGACGCGTGAGAATGCCCGGGCGCTTTTCTACGCCGGCAAGGCGGCGATGTTCTATACCGGCACCTGGGACTTCGCGCGCTTCTCAGAGGGCGGTGAGGCACCGGAGGAATTCTGGGACAGGTGGGACTTCTTCAACTTCCCGTCCATCGCCGGCGGCAAGGGCGACCAGCAGGCACTGGCCGGCTCGCCCGACGGCTATGTCATCAGCTCCGCAAGCCCATACATCGCACAAGCGGCGCAATTTCTCAAGTTCATGACCTCGCAGCAGCAGGCCCGGGGCTTCGTGGAGGCCTGCCAGGAACTGGTGCAGGTAAGAGGTGCAGTCACCGAGCAAAACGCGGGCCCAATACTCCGCAAGTACGCCCAGGTCGTGGAGCAGGCAGATACCATCGCCCCGTGGATGGATACCATGATGGAGCGCAGCGTCGCCGAGGAGTACATGAACGGCGTGCAGGCGCTGCTCGATCACAACATCACGCCGCAGCAGATCATGGTGAATGTGCGCCAGCGCCAGGCAAAGGTGAAGCAGGGAATCCTGGCGACGGGCCGAGGTGCGGGCGGCGGGGAGTAGGTTGTGCGGGCCGATGATACGGAGTCGGGCTGCCCTTCGGCAAGCTCCCTTCGACAAGCTCAGGGCGAACACGGCAAGGCCTGCGGGATGCCCGACCTACGCGATACTGAGCTAGCTCTGTTCTTATGAAACGTTCGCATTTAGTCGGATATCTATTCGTGCTGCCGGCGCTGCTGGTATTTGCGGCCTATGTCGCGTACCCGCTGCTGCATACCGTGCTGCTGTCCGCCTACTCCTGGAGCCCGGTCAATCCGGTCAAGATCTATCGCGGGCTGGGCAATTTCGCCGAGCTCTTCCAGGATCCGAACTTCGGCGTGGCGCTCCGCAACAACACCTACTTCATCGCCCTGTCGCTGGCCGTGCAATTGCCCCTGGCGCTGCTGCTGGGGGTCGGTCTCAACACCACACTGCGCCGGCATCATATCCTGCGCACGATCTTCTTCTCCCCGTTTGTGGTGCCTGTCGTCGCGGTCGGGCTGGTCTGGCAGCTTATCTACGAGCCGAATTTCGGCGCACTCAATGCGCTGCTTGAGGCGGTCGGCCTCGATACGCTAGCCATCGGCTGGCTCGGCGACCCCGTCGTGGCGATCTTCGCAATAATCGCAGTGTCCTGCTGGCGCTACACCGGCTTTCACATGATGATTCTGCTGGCAGGCCTGCAGGCGATCCCTGACGAGCTTTACGAGGCCGCGCGCATTGACGGCGCCAGCGGCTGGCAGCAGTTCGTGCATATTACTCTGCCATCGCTGCGGCGGATCCTGCTGGTGGACGCGCTGCTGATTACCGTCGGGTCGGTGAAGATATTTGACCTGGTGCAGGTGATGACTGGCGGCGGGCCGGGCTACGCATCTGACGTGCTGGCGACATTCATGTACAAGTCGGCATTCACTTTCGACCGGATGGGCTATTCGGCAGCGATCGCAGTCATCATGCTGGTGCTGACGCTGCTGTTGACCGTGGTGTATATCCGCCTGACAAGCCGGGAGGAACCCGCAGCCAGCAGCCGCGGACACAGGCGCTATCTTATGGCAGCAATAATTGCAGGCCTTGTGGCTGTGATGGTGCTGGGGGCGTGCTACGAGGGCTGGGCGGTGGTGGGCGGCTATGCTGCCTTCATCACCGGGCTGGCGGCGGCGGTCGTGCTGCTGTGCGTGCTTATCCGCAGCCTCAGTGATCTTATTGAACTGCTGCCGCGACGAGTGGTAGCTGGAGTGCGGGACACTGCACTTGCCATTGTTGCGGCCATCTTCTTCCTGCCGATTCTGTGGTCGGTGCTCAGTGCGCTGAAGCCGCACAATGAGCTTTTGCTCAGCCCCTGGTCGCTGCCGCAGCACTGGGCCTGGGAGAACTTCGTCGAGGCCTGGAAAGGTGGCGTCGGGCTATTCTTCCTCAACAGCGTCGCGGTCACCACGGTGGCGGTCCTGGTGATGCTGGCGCTGGCAGCACCAGCGGCGTATGCGCTGGCGAGGCTGCGTCTGTGGGGCGGACCGGTGATCTTCGGCCTGATACTCGGGGGGCTGCTGGTGCCCGTTCATGCGGCGCTGCTGCCGCTTTACCAGCTTAACAACAGTCTCGGCATCACTGATTATGCGGCGATTCTCGGCCCGTATATCGCCTTTTGCATCCCGCTATCGGTGCTGCTGCTGCGCGCATATTTCGCCGGTGTGCCGCAGGAGTTGACGGATGCGGCGCAGATGGACGGGGCAGGCCATTTACGGATTCTATGGTCGGTCTTTGTGCCGATAGCACGCCCGGCCCTGGCGACAGTCGCAATCTTCCAGGCCGCATGGGTATGGAACGAGCT
>JALGTY010000425.1 GCA_029821145.1 Candidatus Zipacnadia bacterium | reverse complement strand
CTTGGGATCGGGTACGCACTAAGGTCAAACCAGCGCCCGCCAAGATGCTCCTCACATAGCTCTGCGTGTACCGTCGCCCGCGTCACAAGTGCCTGACGGCTCGGACACTCGGCGGGAGGGGCCTCAGCGCCGTGGATCAGCTCGTAGCAGTGAGCCCCAACCACGTCCGCACCCGGGAAGGTTTTCTTGGCAGCCGCGTTGGCCTGCACCACCCGGTAGTCGCTGTCAATGATAATAACCATGTCCTCGATCGCGTCAAAAGTGTTCTGCCACTGTTGTGCGGATCGAGTTAGTTCCTCCTCCAGCCGCTTGCGCTCGGTGATGTCACGCAGCACACACTGAAAGGCAACAACTTCCCCCTCTTCGATGATAGGGAAGGTGGTCACCTCCAGTGACAAATGCCGACCATCGGCGGCTAACACCCCAATCTCAACGTCCTGTGCTGGTGCGCCCTCTGCAGCTTCCTTCAGGGCATGGGCCACATCAGCCCGGTCCTCTTCTACCACGAAGTCAGTGGCTGACCGGCCTAATAGGGCTTCGGGGTCATGCCCGGTGAGCCGCCTTATTGCTGGGCTGACGTAGCGCAATACACCCTCTAAGGAGACCTGTACGATCACGTCTTGTAGGTTTTCGGAGAGACCGCGGTATTTCTCTTCGGAGTCCCTCAGTCTTGCTTCCGCCAGCTTGGCGTCAGTGATATCGCGCGAAATGCCGATGATTCCAAGTATTTCGCCCTCGGCGTCGTAGTAAGGTGCTTTGGTCACCGAATACCACCGCTGTGAGCCGTCGGGATGGGTAATTACTTCCTCTTTGTCCACTATCGGCTGGCCAGTTTCCATGACCTGCCGCTCATCGGTGTGTGCCTGTTCTGCCGTGGCCTCGTCAAAGAAATCGAAGTCAGTCTTGCCAATGAAATCCTGCGGCGCAGTGTGCCAGTGCTTCGCCTTGGTCATTGACACCGCGACAAACCGATGATTACGGTCCTTGAAATAGATGGGATCGGGGATGTTATACAGCAGCGCCTGCAACAAGTTGGCTTGATGCTCAGCTTCCAAACTACCACCTCCGTCGTCGGCTAGCCGGCGACGATTTTGTGAGCGAGCCAGGCTGCTCATGTCCACTCGGTCACGTGCGGCAATTCTTCCCGGCTATGGCCCAAGACTCTGCGTCCTGACAGCTTCTGAGACAGATGATGCGTCAGAACAGGGCGTGCTTTCTATTGACGCCTTTGTCTTATGATTCGCCGCTGCGCCCCGATTTCCCTCTTTGCGATGCGGTCGCGGCTCGTGATGTGCAGATCCAGTGCCGCAGGCACCAGGTACGATGAAGTGGCCGTCCATTGCAGCCGCCGTGGAGATGAAGCTCGGGTAGCGTGGGCTACTGCGCGATGATCATGCCGGGCCGTACAGTGGCGAAGGGGGTTAGTCTGCCGCCCCCAATCTCTCACTCGGCGCCAATCAGCATCCCAAAGTTCGGGTCCATCCTCCCGCAGATTACCGGCATGCTGCGGGCCGCGAACTTTATTGTTCCCAGGCCCTCGACGTCGGCCTCACCTCTGATGGCGACCATGTACATCCCCGGCTCGGAGATAGTGACGCGCACCCGCAATTGCGGCTCTGCTGAACTTATTCGCCCCAGCTCCTGTACTACCTCACCGTCCGGAGTCTCCAGCACGACTTTCCCCGCAAAGCCCATAACCTCGGGTCCCGGCTGCCGGTCAGCCAGGCCGATCGTGCAGGTCACGTCCAGCCCCGGCTCCGTCTTCACCGCGTGCAACTGTTCATGCTTCTCCCCACCCACATCTTCGCGTAGGTCGGGCTTCCAGCCCGACATTTCGAAGTCAAATCGTGGCCCGTGGTGCGGCACATAAGTCCTCTCCCCGGTGATGCCTTTGGCAAGCTGCGGCAGGATGTCATTCCCCAGCCCGGTGGTATAGTTGAAGATGATGAACCCGCCGGTCCCCAGGTTGCGGGTGATGGCGATTTGCCCGGCCACGCGGTCCGGGGTCAAAGTCGAGCTGGATGAGGAGGCGCCAATGCCTGGATAGACTGGCACTGCGCCGTCCACCTGCCCCAACTGCCTGACCACCTTGCCGGCAAAGGAGTAGTCGGAGTTGGTGTAATCCATGGGGCAGAGGAAGTCCACGTAACCTTCCTTCGCCCAGCGCACCCAGTCCTGGCCGACGCTGCGGTAGCAGCCGGGATATGAACTGAAAACTGCCGCCGATACCTTGCATTCAGGCCGCACTGCATGAATCCGGCGTGACGTCTCGCGGACGATGTGCGTGATCTGCTCCGCTCGCCACGCCAGCCATCTCTCCTCGATTTCGGGTGTGCGCAGATCCTGGGGCCAGTTCTCGATATTGATGCCGGTCGCCTTCTCGAATCGCTTTCTGCAGCCGTCGCAGTAGCAGTACGCAGAATTGGGGTAGCGGATGTAGTCAAAGTGGACGCCGTCAACCTCATACTTGGTCGCCACTTCGACCATACTGCCGATCTCCAGCTCCTGGTTGTCCGGATGCGACGGGCACAGCCAGTCCCCCTCTTCGCCGGTCAGGCTAACCTGCAGGCGGCCCTCCGCGCGCAGCTTGTCAATGAAGCTCTGGGGCGTGCCCCGGCCTGTATTGAAATTCACCTTCCACGGGTGCACCTCTATGCCGTATTTCTTGCCCGCATCCACCGCCGCCTGAATCTGGTCTCCCTTCTCTGCGACCACGGGCGACACCGGCAGCAGGTCGCTTTCGTACAGTGCGCTTCCGCCCCAGAAGCTGTTGGGCACCACCGCGTTGAAGCCGCACTCGGCCAGCACCTGCATGGACTTATCCCAGCCCTCGGCATAAGCGCCGGT
>JALGTY010000046.1 GCA_029821145.1 Candidatus Zipacnadia bacterium | reverse complement strand
TGCCCTGGTGCCATATCAAGCGGTGCAATAGACGGATAATACATTGCCGAAGATGTCAGAAACCACTCAGTGATCTGTTTGGTGAGATTGGGTTGCGCCTCAAGAAGCTCGCGCAATTCGGGGGATGCAGCCAGCGCATCATCTAGCTGCATGAGTTGCTGGGCCCGGTCATCGGCGAAAATGGGCAGCAGGGCACACGACAACGCTGCTAGTACTACCAGAAGTTTCCACTCGTGCTTGACCATTTTACCTCTGCGGTTCCTTCTCTAGTGCACTTCTTCAAGGAGTCTTACGATGTTGTCGCGGGCGATCTTGTGCTTGTCTGCGGCGCTGATACACATGCCGCTGCCGAAGAGCAGCCTCTCAGCACCGAAGCGCGGAATGAAGTGCTCCAGGCCGTTGTGGAGCTCGTAGCCGTGGATTTCGAGATAGATATGCTCGCGGCGGTGGAGCACCGGATAGGCCTGGCGTGTATGCCCGTAGCTGAAGCTGACCAGCACAAGGCGGAGCTGTGGGAAATCGCCGGCGACTTCGTCTATCGCCGCCCAGTCACTGAACCTGCTCATATCCACAAACAGCGGCATGCGCATGGCCTGCAACTGCTCAAACAGCTCGGCGCAAGTGGCGGTGGCAAAGCGGTAAGCGTGGTCAGTCGGCGACATACGCACCGCCCGTACGCCCTGCTCGACCAATTGTGGCAGGTGCCGGTCAGGCGGTGGGAACTCATCGGTCGCCGGCGGCAGGATGGTGAGGCAGGGGTGCAGCCGGGGCTTGTCAGCGGTCGCCTCAAGCAGCAGCCGGTTGCCTACGGCCGGATGCGTCTCGTCGCCGCAGGCATGATATACAAGCGCCTCGGCGATCCGGAAGCGGTCCATTGCGCCGAGGATGTTTTCGGCAGTGCCCTCCATCTCGTAGTGGGGACGGGCCCTGGTGCGGCCGATACGCACACAAGCGTCAAACCAGTCCACAGACATTACAACGGACCTCTCACGGTAGCAGTTGGGGAACGAAAACCAAGAGAACATTCTGCGCGCGGAAATACAATACCTGCACCCTCGCAGACCTTGTGAGTCGCACTATTCATTTGTGGAAGGCGGTTGTACCCATACCGGGCTGGACCAGGCCATCTCGCCGTCTGTGCGAGTGACCCGTGCGTAGTAGTAGTCGGACGTGTTACCAGGTGCATCTTCGAACTGCGCGTCCACCACGGGCTCGCCGGACGATTCGATGAAAATGTCCTGCCCGTTCTTGACGATCTCGATCTTGTCAATCGGTAGTTGGCTTGCGGCACTGACGTGTATTTGTCGGGGCCCCGCTGCGGTCACGCTCTGCCCCATCGGCACGCCGCATACTTCGAAACGCAAAATGATGCGGACATTTGTTGTGGCATAGACGCGGCGGTTCCACAGCGCTTCCCAGATAGCCTCGCGCGTCAGCTCAGTCGCCCAGACCCCCATGATTCCCTGACGCGATAGGAGCCGATATGCATCAGGGTGCTTCTGGAGCATATGGAGTTCGTCTCCGGGGCGGCCGTCATGGATGTCTCCCCCGCCAACAAAGCCGAGTCTGTACCCCCGCGCTAGGGCATCAACGACATGCTGGCCGTCTTGCTCGCCTCCGAGGGTGCGAATGGGGAAAGGGTTTCCGGCTTCGGCCGGCCGCTCGCTATTACCCCATACCGAATGAATTTCGACCAGCCGCACGTGCTCGGGATCGTGCAAGGTATCCCACTTCACGCCCATTGTCTTGTTGGCACTATGATGAGGGATGACGAGGCCTCCGTACTCGCGGGCGGCCTGGTAAACCTTTTCGAGGCTATCGCCGGTCTCATCCGTATATCGCAGGATCGGCCCGTGGTCGCCGGGATAATAGACATTGCGGTGGCCGATGGCGCTGTTGGTCCACTCGAGCCCGACAAATGTGACATAACTGCCGGGGCGATAAAACTCGTTGGTAACGCTTGTGAAGTACTCCCACTGGGCATCTGTGAGCCATTCGGAGTGGTCGGCCAGTGCGAAGATGTCCAGGAAGCCCTCGTGATGGGCGAAGTGATATAACTCCTCGGGGATTCGCAGCCCATCGCTGAAATAGGTCTGGCTGTGCAGGTCACCCCAGAAGAGTCGCAACTCCGGCTCGTCTTGCGTAACCTCGATGGGATTGCTCTGGCCGGTGATTCCTGTTTGGGAGTCAGTTACGTGGATGGTGTAAGTGCCCGGCTTGCGGAATGAGAAGCCGGAGACGACACCCAGCGCCCGGGCGTCCTCGCTGAATGTCCCGGACAGGGCCTCGCAGTCAATCCGGCCTGGTCCGGACAGTTCAGTTCCTCCGTCGAACACCAGCGGCCCGGGCCAGCGGTCGGCCACATTGTCCATGTAGGTAATGCCCCGGGGTGAGAGGTTGAAAGTGCCGGCCAGCCGGGGGTAACTGACGTAGCATCTGGTAGGCACAAAGTGCGGGGTGGTCAGGCACTTGAGCTTCAGGTCGAAGGTCTCGCCAACTCGCACCGTAGAAGGCGCGACAGCCCAGAAACCCGTCAGAGGGTGCTCTTGCATCGTGTTCATCTCCCCTATTGCCAAGACTCGATTTGCCTGGCTGCGGTGCGGGCGTGAGCCGCTACTCCCAGCCATCCAGCTCTATCAGATAGTCGCCTGGTGCGACGAAAGCCGTCATCGCGCCACCGTCGAACTCGATGGCGGGCAGACGGCCACCAGTCAAGACGTGCAGAGCGCCGGGCTCGACACCTTCAGGTAGCTGCTCGCTGACCGAGGTCTCGGCATCGGTCCAGTTCCGCACGATGGCATGGTCGCCAAAGAGCTCGATGGAGGCGCCGCAGCGGTACATCTGGGCGACCTCCCAACTGGTCAGGAAGTAGAGTTCGGGATGCTCGGAGGTCAGCTTGTCGAAGAACCATTCAGCCTGGTCATAGCCGTTCTGTGTCTCCCCATCAATCATCGAGAGGTAATTCTTGCGGTGCGAGCTGCAGACCGCCGGCACACCTCGGCTCCAGTCGTTGACTGCAGCCTCAGCCGCTGCGATGGCACCACTCGGATGGTCCAGGTCGCCGGAGCCTAGCGGCTCGAGGAAGCAGTTTCGGGACAGGTAGGTCATGTCAAGGTCGGGGCGTTGGTAGGCGCCCATCAGCGTTTCATGGTGTGACGCGGCCGACCGATTGTTGGGAAGATTGCCCCTGCACATCCGCACGTGCAGGCCTTCGCCGGCCCAGATCTGTTCGGTTTCGGGCATGGCGTCGCTGTTGACGCCGCACTTCGGCCGCCGCCCGAAGAGCTTATCCATGCGCCTGATGGCCGGAACAATCCACTCGGCCTGCTGCTGAGGGCTCATATCTTCATATTCCGGCCGCCGCTCCTCGCACTGAAACATCTGGTACTGGAAGATGGCCGCGGCCTGGGGCGAGCCGTCACGGACCGCCTGCAGCCACTTGTGGGGCTGTGCGTGGTGCAGACGCGCGTGGAATTCCGGCAGCCACACGCCGCGTTTCATGCCCTCTTTCGCCTTGGCCAGGAGGTCGCCGCGTTCCCAGCGGCTGGGCACACCCTCGTCCAGAAAGATGTCGTGATATTCCTGCAGGTCGCTTGCGAGGATTCTGTCATAGTCGGGGTTGGCCACGACATAACAGGCGACGAAATTGGGGGACCGGCCGTCGCGACCCCGGTAGCGCTCCAGGAAACCGAATAGCCGCTCCATGTCGGCGGGGCTTTCCAGAGTGCCGCCAACCCATCCGGCGAGCTTCTGCCAATACTCCTGCACGACATCGAGTTTGCGCACCTCTTCGAAGGTCTCGGGGTCTGGCGCCCAGGAGCAGATGCCCCAGTCGTCGCTCTCAACAACCAACACTTTGCGGGTGGACCAGTCAATATTCATCAGGCAACCTCCGTCGGTTGGCATCAGATTGCGACTGCTGCAGGTGTAGTGTTCAACCAGTCGGGCGCGATGGCCTCCCGACATTTTGTGCACCCACTCCAGCACCCTTGACACACAGTTACCTATACAATATACTTTGCCACTGAAGACCCAGAGAATCGCGCAAGATTCTGGGTGATGTTTTTGGTGTTATGTGCGTTACGATATCCCAAAACCGTACCTATCGCTAACTGCACCGCCTCAAGTGGGTGTTTTTTCATGGATGGATTCGTGATAGCCGGTCTGGTCGTCATAGCGATCTGCGCAGTACTGGCCGTGCACCTGCGCGACATCTTGCGCGCAGCGATTGCACTGGCGGTACTCAGCGTCGTGCTGGCCGCGATATTCTTCAAACTGGGAGCTCCTTATGCAGGGGCTTTCGAGCTTTCTGTATGCGCTGGTTTGATTACGGTGCTGTTCATTGCTGCCATCTCATCAGTCGAAGCAAGGCGGGAATAGGCGATCATGGGTGGCAAACTCTTACTCGCCATCGTCATTGGCGTAGGCATATTTCTGGCTCTGGCTAACATACTCGTCGTGGGCGGCTTCCTCCCCTCAGCGGTGTCTCTGGAAGATATCCCCTTCCGCCATGCCTTGTGGGATTATCGCTCGCTCGATGTGCTGGGACAGTTGGCACTGCTCCTGACCGGCACTTACGGAGTATTGGTATTGATTAAGGAAAGGCACTAGGACATGTGGAGTGCATATTGGATTGCCGTCCTCTTCCTTTTTAGCCTCGGCATATACACCCTGATATTTCGCCATAATCTGATTCACCTGATTCTTGGCATTGAGGTAATGGCCAAGGGCCTCTGCCTGGGGGTACTGGTCGGAGGTGCCCAGCATGCCGGCGGAGTTTTGAGCGTGAGCCAGGCCATCGTCATCACCATAATCCTCATCGAAGTCGCCACTACCGCCATAGCCCTTTCCCTGGTAGTTGCTGCCCATCGCCATACAGGACTTATAGATGTAGCCGCCCTGCGCCGCCTGAAAGGATGAACTAGCCACGGATATCCAGAGCCTGGCATTTTGGACTATTGCCACTCCCCTGCTTGGTGCGCTGGTAGTATTGGTTGTTGGGATGGCCAGCGAGCGGCTGATGAAATGGATCGCTGTACTGGTTTCGCTGGCCGCCGGTGTATTTGCCCTCAAGTTGCTTTTTTCGATACCTGCGCAGCCGCCTGATGGCTATTTCTGGATCCCCGGCGTCGCGGTGCAGATCGGCTTTAATCTGACTGGTTTGGGCGTCTGGGTCGCGGTAGTAGCCGGCTGTGTGGGTGCGATGGCAGTCATCTTTTCCCTCAAGTACATGGAGCCGGAGGAAGAGCACTACTCACCCACCCGTTACTACTTTTTCACCGTCTTATTCATCGGCTCCATGATCGGCCTGGCGCTGACCGACAATCTCCTGATCCTGTATCTGTTCTGGGAGATGATCGGCTTCTGCTCATACATCCTGATCGCCTATTATTACAGGGACGCGAAGGCCGTCCGCGCGGGCACGAAGGCGTTGATAGTCACCCGGCTCGGTGACGTCGGGCTCCTGGCCGGCATTATCGTGCTGTGGCAGGCGACCGGCACCACCAATATATTCGAGATTATAGACCTGGCCCAGAGCGGCGACATCCCCTTATTCCTCCTCGGCCTGGCGGGTGCCGGCTTCATCCTTGGCGCGGTCGGCAAGTCCGCCCAGTTCCCGCTGCACGTGTGGCTGCCTGACGCCATGGAAGCGCCCACTACCATCAGCGCCCTCATTCACGCCGCCTGTCTGGTCAATGCCGGCGTCTATCTGCTGGCCCTGACGTATCCGATGTTCCTGGCCCTGGCCTGGTGGGGGCCGGTGGTGTTGTGGATCGGCGCTATCACTGCACTTCTGGCCGGCATCCTGGCGCTGATCGAGTATGACATCAAGCGCGTGCTGGCTTATTCCACCATTAGTCAGCTCGGCTTCATGGTCGCCGCGGTGGGAGTCGGCGGTATCTTCGCCAGCCAGTTTCACCTGCTCAACCACGCCGTGTTCAAGGCGCTGCTATTTCTGTGCGCCGGCGCGATAGTCCATGCCATTGGCACGCGCGATTTGCGACAGATGGGCGGCCTCGGCCAAAAGATGCCATTGACCCAGTTCTGCTGCGCCGTGGGTGTTATGGCCCTGGCTGGCATTCCGGTGCTTAACGGTTTTTGGTCCAAGGACCTGATACTCGAAAGCGTCGTGATGGCCGGCAATGTGGCGGCGGTGCCACTGGTCATCCTGATTATCGCCGCCTTCTTCACTGCCGCCTATTCCCTGCGCATGTACTGGATGGCATTTTCCGGTCCCAGGCCCTATGAGCAAGAGGCCCACGACGGCCCTTGGCAGATGAGCATCCCGCTCGTAGCACTGGCCCTCTGTGCAATGCTTATGTGGCTCGCGGTCGGCTTCTATTCCACCCAGGCCCTTGCAGGCGCGGAAATCTACAACCTGCATGAACTCACACTCCCACAGCTCTTGCATGAAGCCCTGGCCAGCCCCCTTCTGATCGTGACCGGGGTAATCATCCTGCTGTGGGTGGTCCTTGGCATTTCGTGGAGCAAGTCGGGCAAGGTGCTTTCAGCCGAGGGTGCCTGGGCCGATGCATTGACAGATACCAAGTTCGGCTTTGATGCCTTTTATCGGACGGGCGTACGCATGATCACCGAATTCTGCCAGGGCCTGCGAACGTGGCAGACCGGGGACGTCAACTACAATGCCGCTGCGGCGGCCATAGGTTTGCTCATACTGTTGCTACTGCTAGTCGCTACCTAGTGGAGATGACAAGCGCGTGATAGATTTGGTTCTTCCCGTCGCCATACTGCTCGCGGGTTCGCTCGTGGTCTATATAGTTGCTCGCCTATCTCGCTCCAAGGCTCTCACCGGCGCTGTCGCCGTGATAGCTCTGCTCCTGTCGGGCTACGTGATGTACTTGCTCTCCGGCGGGGAGGGTATGGAAGCTGCTGTGCCGGTGGGGGCCCCGGAAGTCTTCACCACCTTCGACCTTAATCCGTTGGCCATCTTCATGGCGGTTGTCAGCTTGGGCCTTGCCACCGTCGTTGCGCTCTTTTCCATCGGCTACATGCACGAGAAAAACATCGGCAAGTACTATGCGCTGCTGTTGATGATGACCGCCGGCATGGTCGGTATCGGCTTAGCCGCCGACCTTTTCAACCTCTTTGTGATGTTTGAACTGATGAGCCTGGCCTCCTTTGCTCTTGTCGCCTTCGAGGACGACTGGGAGCCGGTCGAGGCGGGTATCAAATACCTTCTGCTCAGCGCGATGGGTTCGATGGTCGCCCTCCTCGGCATCATCTTGATCTTCACCCATACCGGCAAACTGAGCCTCGGCGAGCTACAGGCCACACAGGCCTTGATGCTCAAGCCTGAGCTGATGCTTGGCGTGGCCGCGCTATTCATCGCCGGCTTTGGCGTCAAGGCGGCGATCGTACCGATGCACACCTGGCTGCCGGACGCTCACAGCGCTGCTCCCAGTGGCATCAGCGCGATGCTCTCCGGCATGGTCATCTCCGCCGGTCTAATCACCATGATCAAGGCGCTCAGCGTTCTTCACGGCATAGACCTGCGCCTGGTGTTGCCCGCCCTGGCGATCGTCACCATGCTCACCGGCAACCTGATGGCATGGGTGCAGACCGATCTCAAGCGCATGTTGGCCTATTCAAGCATCGCCCACATGGGCTACATACTGGCTGGCGTAGGCGTGGCCTTCTCGGCCCCTCAGGCTGCGGGCCTGGAGGGTATGCGTGGCGGTCTCTATCATATTCTCAACCATGCGATCATGAAGGGCGGCGCATTTTTGTGCGCAGGCGCTATTATCACTCTCATCGGCACTCGCGACCTCAAGGAGATGGCCGGCATCGGCAGGAAGCTGCCCCTGGTGGGCATCTGCTTCGGCATCTTTGCGTTGGCCCTGGCGGGCGCTCCACCGCTGAACGGCTTCATCAGCAAGCTCTTCATCTGCAAGGCCGCCATGATGTTGGACCCGTGGGGCTTCATCCTGGTCGTCATGGTCATTTTCAACAGTCTGCTGTCGCTATTTTACTATTTGCCGGCTCTCAACAAGATTGCTCTGGCTCCTGAGATGTCCGAGAAGGTCAAGCAGGGACCTGATAGCTTGCCGGCTTCCATGCTCCTGGCGATATTCATCCTGGCGCTGTTGACGATAGCGCTGGGCGTGCAGCCACAGCTTGGCCTTGACATCGTGGAGCCGGCCGCAGCATTCTTGGCCGGCATCATTCAGTGATACGAGAGTGCGTGTGCGAATTGTCGGTGGGACAGGAGGCTCTCGAAAAACATGGAGGACAGCCATCCTTGGCTGTCCAAGCCTCGACAGGCAGGGATGCCTGTCGTCCAGGACGGCGCTGTGCTATGGGGGCGCGATTCATTGCGCCCAGCTAACAGCCGCCTGGAGGGCGTGATAAATCACGCCCCTACGAACAGGAATGTCGTCCCAGACTCTTTGGCTAAGGTGAACCGATGACAAATCTCCTATATCATCCGGCTAGTGTTTTTGCGCTCTGTTTTGTCTGCACATGGCTGATCTATGCCGTGGGCAAGAGCATGGCGCCGGCGGGCCAGCCCGCGGTAGGCAAAGGCGAAGTTTACGCCTGCGGGGAAGACATCAGCGCTGACATCAAGCCCTCATACAATTGGTTTCACATCGCCTTTGTCTTTACTCTGCTGGACATCGGTGTTCTGATGATCGCGACGATGCCATCCGGCGTCGGCTTGCCGCTGGCGATAAGCTGGCTCGTCGGCGGTGGGGCCGCAATCTTCATGGTGCTCAGAGACTAACAGGCTACTTGTACACCAATAGGAGTCGCCTCAATATGTTTGAGAAAATGCTGCATTGGGCCATCTGCAAATCCCCCTGGGTATGCCATCTCAACGGGGGATCGTGCAACGGCTGTGACATCGAGATCGTAGCCGCGCTGATGCCCCGCTTTGATTTGGAACGCTTCGGCATATTATTGCAGGGCAGCCCGCGCCATGCTGACGTGCTGCTGTGCACCGGGCCGATTACCCGGCAGATGCGCGATCGGGTCATCCGCATTTACGAGCAGTGCCCCGAGCCCAAGTTCGTAATCGCCATCGGCACCTGTGCAAGCTCCGGCCGGCCCTTCTACGGAGATGGCAACTACAACGTCCTGGGCGGCGTTGACAAGGTTATCCCGGTCCATATGTACATTCCGGGCTGTCCTCCGCGGCCCGACGCAATCACCTACGGCGTCCTGAAGCTGCTGGCCAGCGTGGACCCCAAGGTTGCAGAGCTCTTGCTCGAATTCGAAAAGACGATTCCCGGCATCGAAGAATCGGTACAACTATCTGATCCCGTGGGTCAGGCCTCCTAATCCTAATCATTCTGTGGGTCAGGTTTTCCAGCCTGACAATGGAATACAAACCAGGAGTTAGGCCTTATGTCTGAGGTAGCTGAAAAGATCATAACCAACGTCCGCGAGGACTATTCGGGTGATCTCCTCGAAGCCACAACGATGGGCCGTCACGAACTGGTGTTCACAGTTGCCCCCGACCATATCGTCGCCTTCACCAGGTTCATTGTCGAATACGGCTGGTGGCATCTGTCCACCATCACCGGCGTGGACGAGGGCGAACAAATCAGCATCTTGTATCATCTCTGCGGCGAGGGCCCTCCGGCGGCGACCATCAGGACAGCGGTGCCCAAGGCCACCGCCAAGATTCAGTCGATCACCTCGGTCATCCCCGGCGCTACCATGTACGAGCGCGAGGTACACGATCTGCTCGGCGTAGAATTCGACGGGCATCCACGCCTCGACCGCCTGGTTCTGCCTGATGACTGGCCTGAGGGCGTCTATCCGCTGCGCATTGAAGAGATCGAAAAACAGGCGGAGAGAGACAAGGAAGAAAAGGAAGAAAATGGGTAGGATTACATTCCCTATCGGCCCTCAGCACCCTGCGCTGAAGGAGCCGGAGAGCTTTAAGATAACTGCCGAAGGCGAGTGCGTGGTGGATGCCGATGTTCGCCTCGGTTATTGTCACAGGAGCATCGAAGCCGCCTGTCAGCACCGCAACTACGTGCGCGGGCAGTACATCTGCGAGCGCATCTGCGGAATCTGCTCCCATATTCACTCTACCACCTTCGCCCGCGCGGTCGAGGAGCTCCTGCAGTTGGAAGTGCCCATGCGCGCCAAGTACATCCGCACCATCGTCGCCGAATTTGAGCGGATTCACAGCCATCTCCTCTGGCTCGGCGTCGCCGCTCACGAGGTCGGCTTCGACACCCTGTTTATGTACGTGTGGCACGATCGCGAGATCGTACAGGACCTGCTCGAACTCGTTTCCGGCAACCGCGTCAACTATGGCATGACCACCATCGGCGGCGCCAAGATGGACCTCACCCCGGAGATCGTTGACAAGTGCCTCGAAGGCATGGATGTTCTGCTCGAACGCACCGAGTACTATAAAGGCGTTGCGACAACCGAGGCTACTTTCCTTAAGCGCGTCGAGGGCGTCGGGATGCTAAGCGAGCAGCAGGCCAGGGAACTCAGCGCGGTCGGACCTACCTCCCGCGCCTCCAACGTCCCCAATGACATACGACATGATTTCCCCTACGATGCTTATGATCAAATCGAGTTCGAGCCGATAACCTCGGATCTGTGCGATGTGCTGGGGCGAACCATAGTCCGCGTTCTTGAGATAGCGCAGGCCTGTGAGATCTGCAAGGACCTGTTGACCAGGTTGCCTGAGGGCGAGATTCAGGTCCGGGCCAAGCCGCGAGTTCCCGAGGGCGAAGCGCTGGTGCGTTGCGAGGCCCCGCGCGGAGAGCTGATCTACTATATGCGCAGCAACGGCACCGACAAGCCGGCGCGCGTGAAAGTGAGAACACCGAGTCTCGCCAACTGGCCCGCAGCTCTGGCGATGCTCGAGGGGGCTTATGTGGCCGATGTGCCGATTACCATCGCCTCCATTGACCCCTGCATGGCATGCACCGACCGCTAGGGCAAGTCGCCGCGTGGGAGAGGCGTCCTTCCCTGCCGCCGACGCTTTGGTAGGACAGGCGTCTCGCCTGTCGTTGTTGCCGCTCGCACAATGAGGGGACACCATTTTCAATGGTGTGCCCGGAACCAAGAAGAGACAGTGAGAGCCTTATGGATGCTGGCGGAGAACTGATGTCACTATTCTATATTCTGATCTTTCCGGGCTTTGCCTTTCTGGTGGCTTTCGGGCTGTTTGCGGACTTTTTCGACCGCAAGATAGTCGCCCGCCTCCAGAACCGCCAGGGCCCGCCGTGGTACCAGCCGCTGGCTGATATGATCAAGCTGCTGGGCAAAGAAGACATCGTCACCGACCATGCCGACCGTGGCATCGTCAGTATGATACCGCTCTTCGGGCTGGCCTCGGTCGCCGCCGCCTTCCTCTACGTCCCGTTGTGGAGCGTGGAGTGGCCGTTCTCATTCACCGGCGACCTGATCCTGATCGTGTATCTGCTGACGATCCCGGCCTTCGTGCTGGTGCTTTTGGGCTGGTATTCCCCGAACCCGTTCGGCTCGCTGGGAACCGGCCGCGTCATCACGCAGCTATTCGGCTATGAGGTGCCCTTCACTCTGGCGCTGCTTACCCCCGCCATCGTCGCGGAGAGCTGGCAGGTGACCGAACTGCTCCGCTTCCAGTTGATAGACACATGGTTCATAGGCATAACGCCGATTGCGTTCTTCGTCGCTATCATTGCGCTGGTCGGGAAGCTGGAGCGGATTCCGTTTGACATCCCGCACGCCGAGACCGAGATCGTCGAGGGCCCCATGACCGAGTACACGGGCCGCAAGCTGGCGCTGCTGAAGATGATGTTCCAGACCGAGATGGTGGTCGGCTCGGCTCTTATCGCGGTGATCTTTCTGGGCGGGCCGTACTTCCCCGGCATCACCGCCGCCCTGGCCGGCACTGCCGCCGGCACGGTGGTCGGCTTTCTGATTGTCCTGGTCAAGACGCTGCTGATGATCTTTACACTGTCGCTGATTAAGGCGCTCTTTGCCAGGCTGCGGATCGAGCAGATGGTCAACTGGTGCCTGATCTGGCTGACAATCCCGATCCTGCTTCAGATACTCGTTGTCGTTGTTGCAGCTTCGCTGTAGGGAGACGCAGTATGCCCAAAGCCATCGGCGTAATGTTCAAGGAACTCATTTCGCATCTGTTCGCAAAGCCAGCCACGGTGCTGTATCCGCTGGAGCGCCTGGCCCCACCGAAGCGCTTTCGCGGGCGGCTGATCTGGAACGCCGATTTGTGCATCGGCTGCAACATGTGCGTGCGCGACTGCCCCTGCGATGTGCTGGAACTGGTCGAGCGCGAAGACGGCTCGGTGGACGACAAGGGCAAGCCGATCAAGGACCTGGTCGCGGTGATGGAGCGCTGCATCTTCTGCGGCCAGTGCTCGTGGGTCTGCCCGAAGGATGCCATCCGCTTCGAGCGCGTGTATGAGTTGGCCCAGGGCGACAAGAGCGAACTGAAGATGTATGTCGAGTACAGCGAGCCGGAACCGGAGCCGGAGCAAGCCGAAACTCCTGAAGAATCAGATAGCAGCGACGACCAATAGTTTTGCCCCCCGCCGCCCTCCCAAGCGAAGCGCCGGCCTTCCCAAAGGCCGGCGCTTTCTCTTGTCGCACAATCCGCCGAGGGACGCGGGGACTGTGGTGTGTAGCATTGAGGTCGTGCTGGGGGTGACTTTGATCGCGCTGTTCATGGTCTGCGTGGCGCGGCGGTTCAGCCGGTGAGCGGAGGCGGTCGCAACGACAAGAGGCGTGGGCCGGATGGCCGTGAGTCTGCAAGCAAACTCCCGTCCATGCGGCCCGTCCGAAAGGCAAGGACAACGGCAACGGAGTCGGGCAGGATGCCCGACCCACGGGAATATACTTGGCAAGCCCGGGCCACGCGGATGTATTTGAGAAGCCTGTGCCACGCGACGGCGGACGGGATGCGGTCGGGCAACTAGCCAGCTAGCTCCGCGAGGTGGCGCTCGATGAAGTCGCAGAGAGTGTCTATGCCCTCGCCGGTGGTGCAGGAAATGGCGAACTGCGGGGCCTCCGCGTTCAACTGGTCGCACAGGTCCCAGAACCTGCCGGCATCAAACGGCAAATGCGGCAGCAGGTCAATCTTATTGAGGATAATGCCGTCGGCCTCGCGGAAAGCCACCGGATACTTCTCCGGTTTGTCATCACCTTCAGGGACGCTGGCGACGAGAATGCGGAAATGCGCGCCGAGGAGGAACGCAGTCGGGCACACCAGGTTGCCAACGTTCTCGATGAGTATGATCTGCACCCCGTCAAGATCAAGCTGCTCCATTGCGCGGGATACCATCGCCGCGTGCAAGTGGCAGGCCCCGCCAGTGTTGATCTGAAACGCCTCGGCGCCGGCCTGTTCGATGCGACGGGCGTCGTTGTCTGAGGCGACGTCACCCTCGATGACCTTGAGCGTCCTGCCGCGTTTGGTCAGCTCTGCGATGGTGCCCTCGAATACGCTGGTCTTGCCGCTGCCCGGGCTGCCCATGAAATCGAGGGCGAGGATTCGATTATCATCCCAGAATTTGCGGTTGGCATCGGCCGCCGCTTTGTTGCTGCCCAGGATGCCCCTCATTACTTCAACTCTCATCAGGTACAGCCTCGCTATCTTCCAGGTCGGCGTTTATTACCTGCAGCTCATGGCCCGAGGCCAGCTTCAGACGCAAGCTCCCGCAAGCCTCGCACTTTATGAATGGTGTGAACGACTCGGTGTGGTGCCCGCAGTCCTGGCACCTGGCACATATCGGCACATGCTCGATGTGCAGCTCGGAGCCTTCCAGCGGTGAGCCCTGCGTCACCGCCACCCAAGCCTCGTGCAGCAGTTCGGGCACGATCATACTCATCGGGCCGACGGTAACGGTAGCGGCCTGAACGGGCTTGCCGTGCTCTCGTGCAACCTCCGAGAGGATGGTCGCTATGTGTTGGGCGATTGAATACTCGTGCATGAGAATCCGTGGGACCTTTGCGCGGGCAGGAAAAGACGCTGGAAGGCCAGCTTAGCACCGTGCAGCGATGGCGTCAAGTAGAGGTTTTTTGAAGTGCGCAGAATTGGTATTGACAAGGCTGGGGTGTGGTGCTATGATGAGTGTGTGTTACGATAATAATAATCGTGTTACGCAGTAGAAGGAGAAAGTCACAATGAAACTGTCTCACAGAAGTGGATTCACCCTCATTGAATTGCTGGTGGTCATCGCCATCATCGCAATTCTGGCCGCTATTCTGTTCCCGGTATTCGCCCGTGCCCGCGAGAAGGCGCGCCAAACGACATGCCTGAGCAACATGAAGCAGGTGGGGCTTGCCGCATTCATGTACGCCGATGACTATGACGAGACGATGGTGCTGGCATACGAGTGGAAGTCGAAGCTGGACCCGTACATGAAGAACCGGGAGCTGTTCAAGTGCCCCAGCCGCAGGAACCTGCCCTGGTACTACGGGCATGGGCTGAATGTGGGCGCTACCGCTTTTGCGCCAACGTGCGACCCGATAGTAGCAGGTGTTGACGGCAAGGGGCTCGCCGAGATAGCATGTCCGAGCTACAAGATTTTCACGGTGGAGTGGGACCGGTGTCTGGCCGGGCCGCCGAGTGGCCCGACGGGCAACCAGCGCGGGGGCCAGCTTTGCTTCTGGGCGGTGTGTCGCATCCACAATAATGGTTCTAATCTTCTGTTCTGTGACGGCCACGCCAAGTGGATGAACCCGAACGATTTCCACAGCAACACCGACCATATTGACGCGGACGGCAATCCGGTTGACAAGGACGGGAATGTGCTTGCCCCCGCTGATGCAGCGGTGGCGGAAAGTATCTGGCGGAAATACTGGGATACGGCGTATGATGTCAACTGACGGCAACGAGGAAAAGACAGGGGCGGCGCTGACGGAAAGTCGGCGCCGTCTCTTTCTGGTGCTGCCTATCGCTTTTCATGCCCTGGGGCCGGGCATGGGCAAGCTGTTTCTTCCGATGTATTACCCGGTCCTGGCTCTGGGCCTGCTGGCCTCGTGGGAAGTGGCGTTGATTGTCGGGATGCTAATCCCGGTTCTGTCCTCCATCCTCACCGGCATGCCGCCGCCTCCGATGGCGGTGATGATGGCGCTCGAACTGGGCGCGATCGGCGCGGTTGCGAGTCTGGTGGTTGCGAGTCTGGTACGGTCCTGGCGTGGTGGCATCTGGCCGGCGGCGATCGCTGCGCTGGTCGCTGCGCGTATCATAGGCATTGCTGCGATACTCACCATTCTGCCTATGATTGGAATTCAGCGCGGTATCTATGAATACGTCATCGCTGGGTTCATCGCCTCGCTACCGGGGGAAATCATCCTGTTGACCGTAGTGCCCGCCACCGTGTATGCTATCGAGAAGACCAGCATGATCGGGTCGCGGCATGTGAAATGAGCGTAAGAAGGTGGATGGCTGTAGATGAAATTCGAATCGCAGGTTACCGCTGACGATATTCAGATGCTCAAAGCTTTTCACGGCCACCTGGGGCCATGGGCCTTTGCCGGAATGCGCATGGGGCGCTATGCCCTGAAAAAGCTCAAGGCTAATCCTCATTTCGGAATCGAAGCGGAAGCATGGTGCCCCGGGGCCACTCCCATCTCCTGCATGCTGGATGGGATACAGTTTCATCTCCTGCATGCTGGATGGGATACAGTTTTCAACCGGCTGCACCCTTGGTAAGCAAAATATCATTCACCATGTCTCCGAAGAGGTGCGTGCCAGGTTCAGGAACCGCGACACCGGTGAAGTCATAGCCCTTCGGCTGCGGGACGAGGCAATGGATCGCGCTATCAAGGAAATGGATGAGCGTGATGACGAGGCCGGGGCCGCAATCATCGAGGCCATGAGCGACGAGGAGCTATTGGAGGAGATTGCGGCGGAGTGAGTTTGGGTACTGCTTCGCAGCAGAGGAAGCGCGAAAGTTCGGTCAGCCCAAGCTTCTGGCTTGGGCTGCTCGCTGTGCTTATCATGGCGTGCTCGGTGGTCAACGTCGGACAGGGCCGGGC
>JALGTY010000424.1 GCA_029821145.1 Candidatus Zipacnadia bacterium | reverse complement strand
GGCGAATGTGGGGTTTGTTGATGGCCACGCCAAGGCCGAGGGGACAGCATACGTAACTGACGCGGAGAACTTCCGGGCCGACAAGACCAACTGAACGGAAAAAGCGGTAAACCACAAGTCAGTGCGCTAACTTATCTTGGAGAAAGGGTGGAGGGTCATGAAACGAGGTTTCACGTTGATTGAACTACTTGTAGTGATAGCGATCATCGCCATATTGGCGGCGATCCTATTCCCTGTGTTCGCGCGGGCCAGGGAGAAGGCCCGGCAGACGTCGTGTCTGTCGAATGTTCGTGTCTGTCGAATGTCAAGGAGTTGGGGCTTGCCATTCGTATGTACATTGATGACTATGACGAGTACTTCCCCAGCCGCTACCAGGGCGGAGCCTGGCATAACGTAATCCGGCCGTATGTCAAAAACGACCAGATATTCATCTGCCCCAGCGATGACCGCATTGGCACAGATACACCGCCCACACTCAGCTACGGTGGCTGCTGTGGCGGCGCATTCCGGCCCGATCATTGGGTGCGCACCCGCCTGGGCATGATCGAGGAACCGGCGCAAAGAATCCTGCTCTGGGAATCCGCGTCCTACATTAACCACTATCCCAAATGCGCCAACACGGGGTCCAGGTGTCACAACGGCACGGTCAATGTGCGGCACAACGGCGGCCTGAACTGCCTGTACTTCGACGGCCATGCCAAGTGGCTGCAAGAGATGGAATTCCGCAGGGACTACCGGGTGTTCTCCATCTACATGGACCTCACCTAGGCTGTCTCGCCTGGTGTAACGACGCCAAACAGACCCAGGGGGAAGTGACTTCTCCCTGGGCCTTTCTTTGTAATTCCGAAATTCTTCTGGAGGTCCGCCAATGTCGCTTTCTGAGCGCGAAAACTACCTGCGCACTGTCAAAATGACCGGGCCGGAGTGGATCCCCTGTACCGTTAGCATCTCCGGCGCGTCCTACGACCAGCTCCGCGATGAGGTCGAAGATGTAATGGCCCGGCATCCGATCCTGTTCCCCGGGTTCGAAAAGGGCCAGCGCGATTATGACAACTGGGACTTCGGCCCCGGGCATCGCGCCGGCGAGGATTTCACCGACGCCTGGGGCTGCATCTGGCGCAGCGATATTGACGGCATCGAGGGCGTGGTGATCAATGCGCCGCTGGCAGACTGGGATGAGCTGGCGACCTACCAGCCGCCCGACCCGCTGGTAACCGCTGACCGTGGGCCAGTTGACTGGGACGCCAACCGCCGAAGCATCGCGGCCCAGAAGCAGCGTGGCGAGCTGACCGCCGGCGGCGTCCCTCACGGCTACCTCTTCATGCGCATGTACTATTTGCGCGGCTTTGAGAATCTGATGTGCGATTTCGCCACCGCCGACCCTCGCCTGCAGGAGCTCATTGACATGCTGGTGGAGCATAACGCCAAGATCGTGGGCCAGTGGCTCGACATCGGCGTGGATTTGATCAACTTCGGCGAGGACCTGGGGACGCAGACCGCCTCCACGATCAGCCCGCGCGACTTCGCCAAATGGATCACGCCCGCATACACGAAGTTGATTAAGCCGTGCCGTGAGAAGGGCACATTGGTCGCCCTGCATAGCGACGGCTACATCATGGAGCTGATGGACGAGTTCATCAAGTGCGGCATTGACGTCATCAACCCGCAGGACCTGTGTAACGACATAGACGCTCTGGCCGCCGAGGTCAAGGGCCGCATGTGCATCCGCCTGGACATTGACCGCCAGACGATTGTCCCCTTCGGTACCCCTCAAGAGATTCACGACCTGATTGAGGAGGAGGTCCGCAAGCTGGGCTCACCGCAGGGCGGTCTGGAGCTGCTCTGCGGCATCTACCCACCGACACCGGCCGAGAACGTGGATGCGCTTTGCGGGGCCATGGAGGAGTTCCGGACTTACTACTGGTAACATCAATATATCAGGCAGGGATGCCGTTGTAGGGGCGTGATTTATCACGCCCTCAAGACCACTGCTGATTGGGCGCAATGAACTGCGCCCCTACAACAGCATTACGGTTAGTAGGACAGGTGACCCGCTTCGCGGGTACCCCGCCTGTCCAAGCCCCGCGACAGGCAGGGATGCCTGTCGTCCAGGGGCAGGGAGCAAGAAACCTCTGTCCCCCTTTTTCCTACGCCCCTGCCATGAGCCGCACGAACAGGCCTACATAGTGTTTCAGGTCGCTCACTAGCTGGATGACCGTGTAAAGCAGCAGCGGGGCCGATACCGACAGCACCGCCAGGCCCACGAGCAGTTTGGCCGGAATCCCGACCAGAAAGACGTTCATCTGCGGCACCACGCGGGCGATGAAGCCGAAAGCCAGGTCAGTGAGAAATATCGCGGCCATCACGGGTGCGGCCAGGCGCAGGCCCACAGAGAAGATACTCCCGACCAGGTTGATCATCAGCTTGGCAACGCCGGCTTGATAGGTGGCAGCACCGATGGGGATCAGCTCGAAGCTGCGGTTGAGGCCGGCCAGCAGCCAGTGGTGGCCGTCGAGCTGCAGAAAGATTACCAGAGCCATGAAGTAGTAGGTCCGCGAGATAATGGCGGTCTGATTCTCGGTAGCCGGGTCCAGCGCGGTGGCCTGACTCAGGCCGATCTGCATATCCAGAGCCTCCCCCGCAAACCGTACCGCCTCAAAGAGCAGTGACAGGCCGAAACCGATGACGGCTCCAAATGCCAGCTCGGCGAATATGGCCATCACATACGAGCCGGGGCCCGAACAGTGCACCACCTGCCCGGCAGAGATTTGCGCCCCCATCACCGCCGCGAGTGCAAGCGCCAGGTAGATACGCACCGTCGCAGGCACCGCGCGGGCCGAGAAGGCCGGCGCAAAGGTGACGATGCCCACAATCCGCACCGCCGCCAGCAGCCAGACGGATATATAAGGAAATATTGCGTCAGCTATTCTATCTCACCAGATCCGGCATCCGCTCGAACAGGTTGGTGGCGAAAACGACCATCGTTTCCATCATCCACGACCCGAAGAACGGCTATCGCCTTCGGCACAAATGTCAGCGTCATTTCCTGGATCTGCGTAACCGCCTGAAAAATGCCGATGCCGACGCCGACGACCAGCGCCGTGCCCAGCACCGGCCCGGCGATCTTCAGCGAGACCCAGAAAGTCTGCCGCAGCAGCTCAAGCACAATCGTGTCAGTCATTGTCAGCAACCTTTTCTTGTCACGTCGGCCCAGTCCCAATGCATTATGATCGCGTAGGTCGGGCTTTCTAGCGCAAGCCGTCGTCAGGTTGTTGGAGGGGCCGTGTCGAGTGGCGGAATCCAATATTCCGCCAGGAGGCCGGCCCGCGCAGGACGCTAGCCTGACGAGGTCTCCACATCTAAACGGCCAACGACAACGGCTGCCCTCACCCCTAACCCCTCTCCCGCAGGGAGAGGGGACAACGGCAACGGCTGTCGGGCTGGAAGCCCGACCCACGGGAGAATTATTGTGATGCCTGACCCACGGGATGGTTCTTTCCCAACCGGAGACAGTCCCTAAAGAGGCAGTCCCCTCCCGCCAAGTCACCAGGCACTAGTGAAAACTCAGCACCACTGATTTCACCAGCAGATACCAGCCATCTATCATCACGAATAGCAATATCTTGAACGGCAATGAGATCATCACCGGCGGCAGCATGAACATGCCCATGCTCATCAGCGAACTGGCGACCACCAGGTCTATCACCAGAAACGGGATAAAGATGACGAAGGCGAGCTGGAAGGCGGATTTGAGCTCACTGATGACGAAGGCGGGCATGATTACGTAAAAGGGCAGCTCGGCCGCGCTTTGGGGCTTCGGGATGCGGGCCATCTTCACAAACAGGGCCAGGTCCTTTTCGCGTGTCTGCCGTAGCATGAAATCGCACAGCGGCGCAGCGCCCCGCTCGATCGCCTGCTGGTACTTGATCTCGCCGTCCATGTACGGGCTGACAGCCTGCTCGTTGATGGCCTGCCACACCGGCTGCATGACGAAGAAAGTCAGAAACAGGGCCAGACCGATGAGCACTGCGTTAGGAGGTGTCTGCTGCACGCCGAGCGCCTGGCGCAGGAAGCCCAGGACGATGACGATCCGGGTAAAGGAGGTGAGCATCATCAGAAGTGCCGGGGCCAGCGACAGGACCGCCAGGCCGATGACGATGCGCAGCGCCAGCACCAACTCCTGCGGCTCGGCCTCGCCCAGCATTTCTGTAGGCAGCTTTGGCACGGTCGGCGGGGCTTGAGCGTGCGCACCGCCCGCCAGGCACAACAGCCAGACCAATCCAAGCCACAGGGGGAGGTAAGAAGGATGCTCCGCAGATGCAACCGACGGGTATGAATCCTGAGCCAGAGAACCTAACCCAGTGCGAGTTAATGGGCGGTGGGCGCCTCGCATCTACGACTCCACACTCTCCTCGCGCACCAGTGCGTCGCGTCGGTTTTCCCAGTCGGCGGTGCGGCGGAAGTTCTCTGCCCGCACCCACGCTCCATTGGCATCATGGCTTTGGCGCTGGTACTGGCTCGTGTCGCTGTAGCCGCTGGGGTGCGTGGGCAACTGGCTGTCGGCAGGCTGCGTCGGCAGCGAGGAGGTGTCCCCCACTCTCACTTGCTCCTCTGAAGCCGGTACCCGGCTGGTATCCGCCTCCATTTCGGAGGCCGAGTTGCCGGTGAGGAGCGTTACCTGGTCGCCGACGGTGGAGATCAGCAGGTTGCGGGAGCCGAACTGCACCACATAGAGCTGACCGTTGGCACCCAGTGACACTTTTTCGCGAACCCGAATCAGCCCGCCACGGCCACTGTGGGGTGTGGGGATTGCCCGGCTATGCCATTGCTTCAGGCCCCATATTGCCGCATAGA
>JALGTY010000423.1 GCA_029821145.1 Candidatus Zipacnadia bacterium | reverse complement strand
CCGTTCTACCACCAGGCCTGCGAGATACTTCATGCCGGCGGCAAGCTGGTGACTCTTCACGGCGACGGCAACATGGAGAAGCTGCTGGAGCTTATTGCGCAGACGGGCGTGGACGTAGTGGAGGCGATAACCCCGCAGCCGATGACCTCGATTGACATGGCGAGGCTGCGCGAGTTGTGGGCCGAGGGGCCGGCGATCTGGGGCGGCCTGGCGGCGATTATCTTCACGAAGACCTTCTCGGAGGGCCAGTTCCGCCGTTACGTGGACGAGCTACTGGCGGCGATGGAGGGTCATGCTGGCTTTGTCCTGGCCTTCGGCGACAACGTCCCGACCGACGCCCTCTTCGACCGGGTGGAGTACGTCGCCGAGCTTGTCGGCGGAGCAGGTTAGCGCGGGCCGGTGCTGTTTGGTGGGTTGCCGGCTGATTCAGTGGCGCTCGGGGTACAGGAACGAGGCTGTCCAGTCCGGGCGGTGCTGGTAGTGCTTGCGCTTTGCCACCAGTCTTTGCCATTCCTCGTCGGTGAGGCGCTGGGAGTTACCCAGCCGGAACTCGTGGTAGCTCATCACAAACCCCCGGTAGAGGGTCTCGCCATGTATCTTGCTCGTAGCTACTACCAGAATCGGATGTAGGGGGCCCGTGGCGGCATGAAGCACTTGCTCTGTTGCTGAATTCGTGCATACGTCGGCGACCACACAAGGCTGTTCGGGACCCACGTGTGGCTCAAAATGCTTCAGCAGCCACTGGCCGAACTTGCCGATGTAGAAGTGGTACTCTGCGTCCAGCTCCCACTCCCTGAATGGTTTGCCGGCGAGCTGTTGCTGTGCGCCCCTTTGCAGGTTGTTGCACAAGACGGCGAACTCGGACATGCCGACGAAGTCTCTGTCGGCTAGTTGCTTGGCAAGTTCTTCCATACGAGCATAGAAACCCGGGACCGGCTCCACCAATGCCTCCATCCCCATGCATTCGGGTATCATGGGCTGCTTGGCATAGAGTATGAAGTCGTGACGCAATTGTGCCCATGAAGCAAGAGCGGTGTTGAGCGACTTGTCCTCCCAGGCTTCGTTCTGCATGAAGTCAGGCAAGCGGGGATCGTCGGGGTGGACGATTTCGCGAAGCGCTCCTATCCAGCCCTCATAGACTGAGGCATAGCTCTTGGCGCCAACATTCCCAAACTCCCGCCGCAGCATGGTTAGCTGCTTCTTTAGAGCGGGGTATTCCTGCATCTCATCCCTCAGATGCTGAAGCCCACGGTCAGAGTGCAGAACTGTCGCCGCGATCTCAAGCACTGTGGGCACGTAACGATCGCGCACGTACGGCTCGCACGTTTCCTGCATGACCTGTCCGTCCACAATGTAGCGCTCGCCGAGGAATTGCACATACTTCGAGGGGGCCTGACCAGAGGAGTCCTGGGGAATGGGGAAGATTGCGGAGGGCGCGTATGTGTCATGGGCGAACTCGTTACGCAGTGTTTGCAGGGCTGAGGCCTGCCCGAGCGCAGGTCGCTTCCCGACGTCGTAACGTGACGGCAGCAGCCTGTCGGCAACTTGGGCAAGTTCCGGCGGCGTGACGCTGTCCGGGGTGCCGATGAAGAAGCCCAACTCGTCGTAGAGGTACTCCCACTCCTTCCGCAGCCCTTGGTGCCGCTGCAGCAGCAGCCCTAGCAGTGCCGCTTGTCGGAGCTTCGTATCCGCCTCCGCAGGCGTATCAGACGCTCCTGGTATGATCGGCAGGATCTGGCGACTGAGCCATTTGGTGGCCTGAAAGTGGGAAGCAAGAGCGGGGTCAGAGGCATAGTCGCCACGCACCTTGTACACGGTGTAGTCCTCGTCGGGGTAGTAGCCACGGGTGTCTGCCTCGCGCACGTTCCGGGCCAGGGCCTTGGCATCAGCGGCCACTTCGGCAGGAGCCGTGTGTCCCAGTAGCTCGGCTGCCACTGCAAAGAACAGCAGATTGCGACGCGCCGGCTCATCCAGATTCTGTTGCGACCTGCGTTGCCGGTAGTCAGCTTCTGCCGCCTCCAGGCCGGCTTTCGTCAACCTATCGGTCGCGGGCGCCAAATGCTCCTTCTCATATTGGTGCAGCCCGCCGCGAAACAGACACCCGAACACATACAGAATGCTGTCAGAGGTGATGAAGTTGGGGGACAAATCCATATAGTTCCCGATGCTGTACGAAGGGCGGTCCCCGAGAACCACAAAGCCGTTCTCTGCGAGCTTCGCCCTGGCACCCCTGGGAAGGTCCTTGACCAATGAAGGCGGCTCCCTCCATTTCTCGTGTCGGGGTGCCGCACGCCTAGCGGGCTGCGTCGGAGGAGGCTCCGATCTGCGCCCACAGCCCGTCAGGTCCATCAACGTCGCGATAGATGCTATCCCTAGGGCGGCCAAAGCGGTTCGAGCCAGCCGGCTGCGTCGGTTGCACATTGTCGCCACTCCTCAGAGGGACTGTCCCCCGCAAGCCACCACTGCATTGCGTCATTCCTATGATCATGGATTCGTCGCGAAGCCTCTAACACCTGCTGGCTCCCCGATCCTGGACTAAAGCAAACAAGGGAACGGATACCCAAATGTGGAATAGACGCGGGCCGTGTTGGCTTCGCTCAGCCGGCCCCTCCGCTCCACAAGGCAACGGCTGTCAGGCTGGAAAGCCTGACCCACGCGGCGACGTTTCCTAACCTCCTAGTACTCACTTGAGCAACTACGCGCAATAATGATTTCCTGGAGGGCAGGCATCCTTGCCTGCCCAGGCCGATGAGATTCATTCGCGGACTTGCGCAAGTCAGTACTAGCCCCCTTCCCTGCAGGGAAGGGGGAATCAAAGGGGGATAGGACCGCAAAGCCTGTGCCGACCGGCAGATGCTAGGCCCGAGGGCGATGTGGCCTCAATAAAACTCGTGGGAAGGTGATAACCTCAGACCCCACGAATTGAGCTAATGTAATTCCTCGGAAAAGGAGATGCAACCATTACCATGAAGCACTATGCCCAGTTGATCTCATCATGTCTCGTTATCCTGTGTCTTATGCCCGTCGCGGCGTATGCCCAGGGTCAGGCCACGGTGCTGACCCCGATAACGCCGCCCGACATCAGGCCGTGGAATAAAGAGGCCCTCATCATGGCCAACGACCAGGGCCACGTGCTGGTGGTCTATCACGGCGAGCGGGCCAAGACGAGCGGCCTGCACAGCGTCTTTTCCACAGGCGGCTCCTGGCAGCCCGGCGAGGTGCCC